>QNBL01000341.1 GCA_003641695.1 Spirochaetota bacterium | reverse complement strand
TCAAAAAAGCTCCGGTTTCATCGAGATTCTTTAGGGCAATAAGATAGTTTATCCTGTCCCATACAGTTTCCGCGTTTTCCGCCATATCATTTATTCTGCCGAGAATCCCCTCCGCTCCGATCCTGCCGAGAGACTTTGCCGCATTGGACCTGACAGCAGGATCCCTGTCATCCAGAAGCTTTAAAAGCAGTTTCTCAACATCCGGCTCGGCATAAGCCCCAAGTGCGAATATTGCCTTTAACTGATGGTATGATCCGGAATCCGCCGCCTCACTCATCAGCTCCGGAAGCAGAGCCGGCCGGGGATGCCGGAAGAGAGATTTTATAACCTCCCCCTTGGAAGCGGAAAGGGGTAGAGACAGGATTCTTCTCAGTTCCTCGGTGGCGGCGGGAGCTTCATTTTCGCTTATTGACAGCAGTACAGTCCGTTTCTTTACAGGATCCTTGGCTCCCTGCATCTTCCCGATATCAATATATGCCCTGAGACCTTCAAAAGAGAAAAGAATTGCAGCCGTTTCCCTTCCGGAAAGGCTCCCTTTATCCTCCAGACGGTAACTTAAGAACAAAATCAACAGACTCAGCAGCACCGCAAAGATAAACAAACCGCTGTAACTGTTAAATCCAATTCTGCCGTACATTTCACCGAGATTTATCAGAAGTCCGCCCACAGCTCCTGCGGTTCCCGAAAACAATGCAGTTACAAAGTTAACCATTGCATTGTAGCTGAAGGTTTCATCCTCGGGCATTGAATTTACAACAACCCGGGAGATAAGAATATTGCTTGAAAGGAGAAAGAAGTTGGTAAAAAATCCAATTATATAATATACATGCAGGGAGATCCCTCCAGCCCCTTTCCCGGAAACGGGAAGCATCGCCCATACCGCAAACGAAACAGCGAGAAGCAAACTCATACCTATCAGCAGGGGTCTGCTTCCTATCCTGTCCGCAAAGGTTCTTGCAAAAAGAGCTGATAGAATAGCCGCAAAAGCCATAATCAGGGAATACAGAAAGACAAAATTCGATCCGAATCCGGCCTCCTTTTTAAGGAAAGGAACTATGAGTCCGTTAAGTACAATTATTGAAATAATTACCCACTTTAAAAGAAGTGAATACCTCTTTCCCCTTTGCTTCAGGGCATCTTTAAGAATAACAAAAATATTTCTTCCTTTTGTGTATTCCACCGTTTCCCGGCACGGGATTTTCAGCAGCCTGGAGACCGCCGCTGTATTAAAAATCACTCCCAGAACCTGTAAAAGCAGAATTCCGGTAATTCCCGAAAAATACCGGAAAGATGTAACAACCGCACTGATCAGTCTGGCGATTACCGAAGCGCTTTGATTGAGGATATTCCCCTGGGCGATTACATGGCCTCTTTCCCCGGAATTGGAAACCATCTTGACCAGCGGATTCCATACGGCCATGCCGACCATCCGGGAAGCACTGAACAGGGTATACACAATCAGAATAAGATAAACCGCAGCATTCCCCTCCATCCTGAACAGCAGAAGATAAAACAGGATTACAATTCCCCGCATAAACCAGGCTGCCGCCTGAACTTTAACGAGGTTTCTGCCGGCCAGTAATCTGGGAACTGCAGCCAGGATTATTCCGGTTAAAAAGATTACGGAGGAGATGTATCCCAGCTGATAATTATTCGCACCAAAGTGTATGGCCAGCAGATAAACAGAGGTAGCCCCCATGAAGTTAAACCCGAGACCGTTGAACATCTGAAACCGGTATAACATTCTTCTGCCGGCAGCCCGTTCATCCTCTGTTAAATATTTAGTCATCATATCCAATCCAGAAACCTTCAATTTTTACCTTCCCCTCTTCATCGGCAAAAACACCTTCCGCAGCTAATAAAGCTTTCTGTTCTTCAAACCCTGCAGGATCTTTTATTGCAATATATCCCCTGCTGCTGATTACCCGATGCCAGGGAAGATTATATTTTTTCGAAGAAGAATGGAGAACCCTTACAACCTGTCTCGCAGCGCGGGGATTCCCCGCCATACCGGCAACAATTCCGTAGGAGGTAACCTGCCCCTCCGGAATACGATTCAGGATTTCCACCACCCTCCGGGTAAAGGATAACTCCACCTGCTAATTCCTGAACAGCCTTTCCAGTACCGGTTTGATCCCGGCATTGAATGGAGTATTTCTTAAAGAGATCTCCCCGGCAAGTTTCCCTGAGTCCAGACGGCTGTTAACCGGCCTGTCCGCACCCCCCTGCCCTTTTCTGTCAGGAGAAATACATTCCCGTTCGATTCCCAGCATATCCGCCATTACCAGAGCCATTTCATATTTTGTATACTTCTCGTCCCCCGAAAAATGATAGATACCGGAAAGCATTTTGCCATTCAGCCGGGAATCCAGAATTCTGCTTATCACTCCGGCAACATCCTCTGTATGGGTCGGATACCGGACAGCAACATCATCAAAAGTTCCGCCCCTGTTCTCCATTAAAGAAGCCGCCACAGAACTAACCGAGGATTCCCGTGGGTAGGTTTCTGTGCCGTAAAGGATTGGAACTCTCAGAATGATACAGCTCTCAAGAGCAGATTTCACGGCCTCTTCCCCCGCCAGCTTGGTTCTGCCGTAAAAATTAAGAGGGTTTGTCTTTGAATCCGGATAGTAGGGGGGATTTTTGCCGTCAAAAACATAGTCCGTAGAGATGTATAACATGAAAATACCCCGCTCTGCCG
>QNBL01000340.1 GCA_003641695.1 Spirochaetota bacterium | reverse complement strand
TTCTTAAGAAGAAGCTTTTTTTTTAATATTTCAAAGATCAGAATTTATATTTTACGTGCTGATTAGCCGAAATTTCTCCTCTCTTTTCCTCTCGCCATATAACATATTACCTCACCGGTTTTCCCCTCATTTTAAGCTTAGTGATGGTGAAATGCAATAATTTTCTTTTTTTTGTTGTTTATTTGAAGCAGTATAAGCGTTTCCCCCGTATAGATAGGTAGTTTTGCCTTAAATACTAACTGCTGTACGAGGAGATAGGTATGAATTTTGAAGAGTTTTTAATGACAAAAAAGCATATTGAACCTGCCAAAGTCCGTTATTTCTTATATTGGGTAAATCTTTATAAAGATTTCAGGGAGACAAACCCAAATGCAGAGAGTCTAATGTTTTATCAGCAACTGGATAACATGGTTCAACCATGGCAAGTTCAGCAAGCTCGTAAAGCTGTTCTTTTTTTCCAGAACTATTCTCATATGCCAAATACTCAAGAGAAAGGATTAGATATAGTTCTTAATAGTGATTTTGAAAAATCATGGTCAAAAGTTTATAACAAAATGACTGAAGAACTTCAGCTTCAGCATAAATCATATAGCACCGAAAAAGCATATTTATCATGGGTAAAAAGGTTCGAACGGTTTTGTGATCAAAAATCCCCTGCAAACATAACGCAGGAGCATTTAAAAAAATACTTGACGTATCTTGCAATGCAACGTCAAGTAGCTATTGCAACGCAAAATCAGGCCTTTAATGCACTCCTTTTTCTATATAGATATGTTCTGGCAATAGAGATAAACAATCTTGATAATGTTCCCAGGGCGGTAAAAAAACGTAAACTTCCGGTAGTTCTTTCTTTAAAAGAGATTCATTGCATTTTTACCCGCATGAGCGGTATACATCTTCTTATGGCAGAATTAATTTACGGCTCGGGTCTTCGACTGGAGGAATGTTTATCCCTAAGAATCAAGGATCTTGATTTTGAAAATAATATCATTACAGTCCGATCAGGGAAAGGGAACAAGGATAGGCGCACGATTTTACCCAAATACCTACAAAATCATCTGTCGCAGCATATTATTGGAAACAGGGTTCTATACGAAAAGGACAGGGTTGAAGAACGTAATGGAGTTGCACTTCCCTATGCGCTGGAAAGAAAGTTTCCGGAAGCAGGCAAAGAGTGGGGATGGTTCTGGGTTTTCCCCTCCTTAAAACTTTCGGTTGATCCTCATAGTAATGTTATAAGGCGATATCATCTCTACCCCAGCACACTGCAAAAGGCTTTCCACACTGCGGTTATAAAGGCGGGTATACACAAGCATGCATCAGTACATTCATTAAGACACAGTTTTGCCACCCACCTTATTGAACACGGATACGATATCAGAACTATTCAGGAATTACTTGGGCACTCAAATGTCAGCACAACCATGATCTATACGCATGTCGCCCAGAAAAACAAACTGAGTCTTATCAGTCCTTTCGATAATCTGCCACAAAGTTAAACGCCCTATAACTTCTCATAATATCCAAAGAAACAGAAAAGTCATAAAGCTGGTTATTCCACGTGTTATCAGGAAAACTCATGAAGCTGAGGCCTCCCTCCCCCCCCTAACTTCGAAGCTCTCACATCTGCATAAAGCATCAATCAAGCATTATCTAAAGACTTCTTCTCACAAAAATGTTTGAAAATTTTTTCCAGCATTTTGTACATCCTTCTCCCGGACAAATAGATCTACTTTTATAAAAGTGCTCATAAGGACGCGGTAGTTTGGAAAATTTGAGTTATCAGTTATCCTAAAAGGCACTCCTTCTCTCTCAAGAAGTGCAGTCGCTTGCCACAACTGATCGATATCGTAAAACGTGTTACAAATATATAATTCTAATTCATATGTAATCCAGTAGACTAAGCTTTCATCTTCTCCAGCATAACGGTAATAGCATCGGAGAACAGTTTCAAACGGGAAATGAGCATTTTGGTACCTTCTGAACCTATCTCGGTATAACAAAGATAAATTGAAATAACGACTCCCTTAAACCACGAAATTTTAACTTTCTCCTCTGTAGGAAAGGGTATCTTTCACGGCAAAACCGGGGGTAAAACCGGTTAAGCCAGATCCGGCGGCAAGAGCGGAAACAATACCAAAGAGCAGCAGCTTCTACTACTAATGAAAGGCACATCAGCTCCCAATGCCGATAAGCACAGCTCCGATTATAGAAAGTATCAGTCCGGTCATTCTAAAAGTGGTAAGCTTTTCATGCAGAAGAACTTTCTGAAGCACTACTGTTTGTGCAGGATACAACGCTGCCAGAAGGTAGAACACATTTGCAGCCATATCAAGAAACCCGCTTACCCATGTAATCCTTTTGGTCCCCGGGATTAAGGTAATCCTGATGTTCCTTAACCTGGACAGCACGAGGAATAAGGGGATAGTCGAAGCCCGCGCTGCGGCAAGGGGCCACATTCCTGAAGTATCCGAGGTACGGGAAAGGAAAATAAAGAAAGCCCCAAAAAGGATGCCCGAAAGCAGTCCTCGTTGTAATGAAAGCAATACGTGATCTTTTTTCTCTTCCCTCTCCCAAGACATAAGCATTATTGCGGGAAGTAACAGTGCAACACCTGCCCATGTTAAAAGTGGAGGCCTTTCCCCGGTCAGAAAACCGAAAAGTACCGGGAATGCTGCCCCCGTGAGAGCGGCAACCGGCGAAACA
>QNBL01000339.1 GCA_003641695.1 Spirochaetota bacterium | reverse complement strand
CGAGATAAAGGCTTTAAAGAAAGAAAACAACTTTATCAAGGTTCAGCTTGCAAAAGCAATAAAGGAAGGATTCAGGATTTAACAGCAATGAGCAGGAAGGGTACTATTTCCGTAAAAATCGATGACTCGGGGTTTAAGGCGTATCTGCTTTTCAAGCATGATGAATCAGCGGAGGTCTGCACTTCCGCCATGGTTAGTGATCTGTTAAAAAGCTCAGGGATCAAGGTTGAGATAGAAAGCGGAAGAATTGAAGAATTTATTACTGCTCTTGATTCTGCTGATGAGGAGTTTTCTTTTCTGATAGCCGAAGGCAAGCCGCCTGTCCCTCCGGGGGACGGAAAATACGAGTGGCATGATCTGACTATTCCTGAAGAGCTTCTTCCCGATTCTGAGAGACTCATGAAGACCGCCCTGGATCCCGAGGTCTTTGAAAAAAAGAGTAAAAAAGTAAAGGTGCAGAAAAAGGTTCTGCAGAAAGCCAGGTTCCCTCTTGGGAAAGAGAAAGAGAAAATTGTTACTGTCATTGAAAATCGGACAGTCAGGGTGCCCGTAGAGGTCAATCCGGAGATTGTTGATTATGGATGGATTGATAAGGGGAAAGTGCTGGCAGAAAAAACTCCTGCTTCCGGTAAGGGAACGCCTGGAATCAAGGTCACCGGAGAGGATGTCCCTCCGGGAGAAGAGATCAGTGAAACGGTTTATCCCGGTAAAGGTGTTAAGGAGGAAGACCGGAAACTTATTGCAGAATATTCCGGCTTTGTCAGAAGGGGAGAAAACTGGGTCGACATTATTCCTTTTCAGAACCATTTTTGGGAGATAGTTCTTTCCAAGGATAAATCAACTCCTCTGCTCAATCTTACTACCGGAGATGAGCTTGCTTCTCCTCCATTCGCGAGAAGTATTGTAAAAAAGGCTGTTGAACTGGGTTTCAGCAAGGAAGATCTCATAAGTGAAGAAAAGATATCCCAGGTAATTGATGAGACGATCAGTTCCGGGTCATTCCTTAAAGATTTTCCCCTTACCAGAAGCAAAGATGCATCGTTTTCGATAAAGGCTTCTCCGGACCGTTTGAAAGGCTTCCTTACTGTTGAAAAGGGGAGCGGCAACGGGAAACCTTTAAAACTCAGCGAGGTAGGAGATGCAATAAAGAAGAGCGGGTTTACCCCGCTTAACTATAAAAAGATAAAAGAAGATTTAGTCAGTTTTTACCGGAGCGGAGAGAGGGAGTTAAAAGATTATATTCTTGTAGAAGGAAAGCCTCCCGGGATAGGGGAGCCTCCTGAACTGAAACTGGAGGTGGAATTTCTTCCCGAAAAGGAAGCCCGTACTATTTTGGAAGGACTTAAAAAAGAGGAAGATGACCTCCTGTCTGTGACTACTCTGCAGCGGTGTGCATTTGTGGACAAGGATGCCATAGTTGCCTCACTTTCGGAATCGAAACCGGGGCCATCCGGGAAAGATATTTTCCAAAACGTTATACCGGGCATAAAGGGGGAACTGTCGAACCTGAATCTTCTTGGTCATTTGAAACTGGTTGATGGGTACATTGTATCTCAAATCAGCGGAGTTTTGTTTTACGGAGAGGATGATGACGGTGCCGTATATTTAAAGGTTTTCTATGACAAAAAAAGGGCTCTTCAGGTAGAGATATCAGATGATGCCATGGAAGCTTACCTTACTATCCAGGGTACTAAGGGAACAGAAATTACAGAAGAGATGGTACGGGATGCCCTACAAAAGAATGGAGTAATAAAGGGAATAGACGAGAGCCGTCTGGAGGAGATTCTTCAGTTGGTTAAAGAGGGCGGCAGTGTGGAGGAAGTTCTGATTGCCAAAGGTAGCCCTCCCGCTAACGAGGAAGGGGGGAGTTTTAAACTACTCATTGATCTTAAAGACAACAGCCGTGTTTCCATCAAGGAAAATGGAAAGGCAGATTACAAGAACCAGGATAGAATAACTGTTGTCGCAAAAGGTGCAAAGCTGGGGATAATCAGTTCAGCAGGTATTTCTGCAGAAGACGGCTGGGATGTAACCGGAAAAGTACTGCCTGCCCAGAAAAGAGCCGCTGCAGCGGTAGAGATCGGAGAAAACATAGCTGTTCAGGAAGATGACAAAGGTAACCATATCCTTATAGCTGAAAGCGGCGGAGAGCTCCATTACGATTCCGGAAAGATTTACATTGAACATATTCATACAGTAAAAGGAGATATCGATTTAAAAGAGGGGAATGTAAAATTCCCCGGATCGGTAAAAATAGGGGGCAGTGTAAATCCGGGTTTCTTTGTTATGGCAGAAGGGGATATCCAGATAGCAGGAAGTGTTAATGCTGCTTTGATCTCCTCCGGGGAATCGATAATAATAGGGCAGGGTGTCGTTGGGGGCGGGAAGGCAGTTCTCAGGTCCAAGAAAGATATTGATATGGCTTTTGCAGAGCAGGCGGTTATCTTGGCAGTGGGAACAATACGGATAAAGAACTCCTGTTTGAGATGCCGGGTCAAGTGTAACGGCAAGCTGTCTCTGATCAGTGACAAGGGGGACCTGATCGGCGGAGAGATAAAAACGACCGGCGGAGTTATTGCCCACAATATCGGTAATAAAAGCAGCGTCAAGACTCAAATCTCCTTTGGTCAGAATTATCTTATTCAGGACCAGATAGAGAAAGAAGAACGGGAGCTGGAGAAGATAAAGGCTCAGATTACCAAACTTGATTCAATAAT
>QNBL01000338.1 GCA_003641695.1 Spirochaetota bacterium | reverse complement strand
GGGATACTCGGTTTCTCTCAAAGCCTTTCACACAGGGGGAAATACCTATGCCGCTGTTGAAGTTCTGAATAAAATGGACAAGGACACAGATTCGCCCGGAGGAGAACTGGGAGAAGCAGTGTTTTACAGCTCAGAGGGGATTACTTCCGGACCGGTAACCATTGTTTTCCCGGAACCGGGAAAGCGTAAGGTATTTGACTATACCTTTAAAACGAATATACTGGAGAAAGTGTATGTTCGGCTGACAATCAGGAAAAACAGCAGTGTTCTGCGTGTAAAAGTCTCGGATTAATTTTCTTAAATGTTTTTTTAATTGACCACAGCAGTACTTTTATTTATTCTTTAAGGTGAGTTGTCAGGAGGAAGAGTATGATACAATTCTATTTGTTAGCGGTTTGTCTGAATATTGCAGGAGGGTTGATCCTGTCTGCAGATTTTTTTTCAGAGAAAATACCATTTGCAGCAACACTGCGTGATTCAGTGCAGGAAAAGCAGTCCTGGAGAATAATATTCATTGTACTGGTCCTGTTTACGGGTATATTCAAGGTACTGAGTGTTACAAAAGGGGATGTACCGGTTGTCGGAGATCTTCTTCCGGCATTGAGTCTGCTTTTAATCGGGATATCTTCCCTTTCTGGTTTTTTTGCAGAAAAATCGGATATAGAAGGTTCCTTCTTTCACCGGATAAATGCGGTGCTCACTCCCAACAATCATATTATAGGGGTCAGTGCTCTAGTCCTCGGGTTGCTTCATTTCCTTTTTCCCTCTGTACTATTCCTGTAAGCTGTGTGATTTATGGGGGATCAAAAAATAACGAGAATCTCTTTGGCAGGGATCGCGTTTGATAACGGGAAAGTTCTTGTGGCTCTCAGAAACCCGGGTACATCGATTGGGGAAAGCTGGGAGTTCCCCGGCGGTAAGTTGGAGGAGGGGGAGAGTCCCGAAGAGACCCTCAAGAGGGAATATCTTGAAGAGTTTGATGCAGAGATAGAAGTGGGAGAGAGGATATGCCGGGGCAAGTTCTCAAATAAAGACTGCCATTACACCCTCTATGGATACCTGATCACAGTGAAATCTGAATTACGTTTAAAAGAGCACAGTGAAGTCAGATGGGTTTCTCTCCGGGAACTTGATAATCTGCCAATGGCAGCCTCGGACAGACAGCTTGCAGAGTGCCTCAAGAACCGTTAAATTACTGTTCCGGCAGGGAGTATCCCGTTTTTGGTGATTACTATAATCCCGTCGACAATTGAATAATTAGTGTATGTACCGTCTTCCCTCTTGATATCATCCACTCCTATTCTGCACCCGTCGCCTATCCTGGCGTTGATATCAATTATGGCACCTTTTATTAGAGATCCTTTCCCGATTCCCAGATTCGGCATTTTCTTTATTCTGTTCGCTTCTTTTTCTGCCGGAGTTTCATAGTATGTTGCTCCCATACAGTATACTCCATTCAGGTTAGCTCCGGTTTCAATAATTGTCCTGATACCTATTATCGAATTAACTATGGATGCATTTGTTATGATGCTTCCTTCAGCGGCAAGTGTTTCAGAAACAGTGCAGAAGTTTATCTTTGTTGCCGGAAGGTGGCGTCTGTGGGTGTAGATCGGCATCGCTTCATCGTAAAAGTTGAATTCAGGAGAAAGAGATGCAAGATTCAGGTTAGCATCATAGAATGCCTTTATGGTTCCTATATCTTCCCAATATTTTGTAAAGGGATATACGTATACCTTTTGATTGCTTATGGCTTCGGGAATAATGTGTTTCCCAAAATCGGCAAAATCGTTATCCAGGAGTTTCTCCATCACCGGGGCATCGAATATATAGATACCCATGGAAGCCAGGTATTCCTCTCCAGCTGAAACCTCTTCCCTGTTTTCGAGAATATTCGACGGGAATCTGAGGTGTGATATATCAGCATCGTCTGCGGGTTTTTCCGCGAAATCGGTTGCCCTTCCTGTTTTATCAGCGTTGATAATTCCGAGTCCGGCAGCCTCTTTCCTGGATACGGGCTTTGCAGCTATACTTATCTCTGCACCGTTTTCAATATGCTTTTTCAGCATATCGGCAAGATCCATCCTGTAAAGCTGGTCACCGGAAAGAATTATATAATGGGAAGGTTTCTGAGCCTTCAGGTGCATCATATTCTGTCTTACAGCATCAGCGGTACCCTGGTACCAGTTGGAATCCTCATATGTCTGCTCTGCAGCCAGAATTTCCACAAATCCCCTGGTAAAAACATCAAATATGTATGTGTTTGATATATGTATATGCAGGGATGCAGAGTTAAACTGGGTAAGAATGAAAATCTGCTTGATACCTGAATTGATGCAGTTTGATATCGGGATATCGACAAGCCGGTATTTCCCTCCGAAGGGAACGGCGGGTTTTGCACGCTCTTTTGTCAAAGGGAAAAGCCGGGTTCCCTTTCCACCACCAAGTACTATTGCAAGCGGTTTAGTCATACCTTCACCCTCCTGGTAACAGTATAAGGTATAAAACAATTTCGACAAAGTTTTTTATTTCATTTTTACAATTAATGGTATAGTTGCGTTATGGATACTTTGGAATTAATACTTAAAAAGCTGGAATCGGATCCCCGTTTCATGGACAGTGTGACCCACTGGGAAAAAATACCGGCACGGGAAGGCCTTTTTCAGCCGTTCCCCGATAATATTAATCCGGCAGTAAGAAACGCATTCAGAAAAAGAGGG
>QNBL01000337.1 GCA_003641695.1 Spirochaetota bacterium | reverse complement strand
TGCTTTTGCCGTGAACATCCATAGTAAAACGCTGCATTTTTTTTGCACCATCAAGATTTATCCTAAGTATTCCGCTGTATTCACTACCGGCCCGGTACTTAAAAGGAATAAGCAGCCAATCTCCAAATTTTCCTTTCCTGTGATTAAAATATTTAAGAAGAGTCCGGCTGCTGTCCTTTCTCAAAGCGTAGGTTTTAAATGAGTCTTTCGGATCATCCTCTTCTTCAGAACGGCTATTATAGTTTCTGTTACCGTTTCTTTCCCCGGTGAACTCGTTGTAGAAAGTTACGAATTCATGTACAGAAGCCTCATCCACCGGTAATCCTTTCTCCATCATGAGTGAGATGAGCCGGAGTGTATTCTTATCCTTCTTTTTCAGCACCTTTAACAGGTTTTTCACTATTTTTATATTTGCCAGATTTAAAGGGACACTGCTTTTAACCAAAGCTTCAGCGATTTCTCTGTCAATTCCTGTGAGTTCTAGAGACAAATTTTTCAGCATTTTATCCAAAACATCTGTATTTTGCTCTAACTTCAACTCAATCCTGCTGTTATATTTTAGGATTCTGGCCTTGTATTTCTCACCCGGAACCAGAGCAAAGGATGATTTAACATCAATAGTCTTTCCATTAAGCAGCACTGTAAACAAACCTTTTCCTTTAACACTTTTTACTCTAAAGAAAATAAAAGAGCCAGACCGGATTGAATTAAACGGTCTGGCAGTACTAAAGGTATGCTTAACTAACTCAATGTTCATTAAACAGCGGCTTTCTTTTTTGAATCCTTTCTTCTGATTAACTCTGGAACCTTGGCCGCTTTACCAACACGTTTTCTTATATAGTAAAGTTTGGCTCTTCTGATTCTACCACGTCTGACTACATCAATCTTTTCAATACGGGGTGAATGCAGAGGGAAAATCCTTTCCACTCCAACGCCGTAAGACATCTTTCTTACGGTGAAAGTCTTTGTGATCCCGCTGTTGTTAATTGCAATTACCAGACCTTCGAAAACCTGTATTCTTTCAGTCTGCCCCTCAATAATTTTGAAGTGAACCTTTACAGTATCTCCAATCCTGAAGTTTTCAGGGTTTTCTTTAAGCTGCTCAGCTTCAATACTCTTAATAATATCCATGTCATTCCCCTTAATATGGTTATATTAACCGTTTTTCTTATCTATTGCAACTTGGTCAGTAAATCCGGTCTGTTCTTTTTTGTCTTTTCAAGCTGCTTATCTTTTCTCCAATCCTTTATCTTCGCATGATGCCCCGAAATAAGAATCTCCGGAACTTCCATCCCCCTGAAAACCGCAGGTCTTGTATACTGCGGATACTCCAGAAGACCGTCGGAAAAACTCTCTTCCAAAAGCGATTCTCCATTTATAACCCCGTCAAGGAGCCGATAAACAGAATCAATAATTACCAGTGCAGAAATCTCACCGGAAGATATTACGTAATCTCCAATGGAAATTTCATCATCAACGTACAGATCAATGATTCTTTGATCTATCCCTTCGTACCTTCCGCAGATAAAAACAAGATCCTCCGTCCTGGATAGCTCTCCTGCGTACTTCTGATCCAAAAGCCTCCCTGACGGGCTGGGATAAACAACCCTTCGGTCCCTTGCTCCAATAGAGTCCAGAGCACCTGAAAGCGGTTCCGGTTTCAGTACCATTCCCGCTCCCCCGCCATAAGGATAATCGTCACAGGTCCTGTGCTTATCCCGGGCAAAGTCCCTGATATTTATTGCAGAGTACTCTACAATCCCCTTTTCAACAGCCTTCGCCATTATTGAACTGTTAAAATATCCCTCAATAATTTCCGGGAAAAGGCTCAGTACCGTAATTTTCACGATAACAAACCGTTATCTTTAAGAACTATCGTACCATCAGGAATGTTTACCTCTCCGACAAATTCATTCCTGAAGGGGACATAGAACAAACCTTTTCCGGTTGATACCTCCAGAAGGTCACCTGCACTGCTGTCGGTTACACCTTCTACTGTACCTACAACATTTTCTTCAAAAAGAACTTTGCACCCTACCATATCAGAAACATAGTATTCCCCCTTCTTTAAAGGAGCTGCAAATTCTTTATCAACCCATATTTCCCAGCCGGAAAACTTCTTTCCATCTTCAGGGGTTTCAATCCCCTCAAGCTTTAAAAGAACAGATGTTCCGAAGGCTTTTATCTCTTCCACAGCAAACATACGCTGCCTGTTCTTTCCCTTAAGAAGAACACTATCAAGTTTAAAAAAATGGTCCGTTTCACCGGAAAAACTAACTACCTTGAGATACCCCTTTAGTCCATGGGATGTCCTTATCTTTCCTATTGCCAGCTTTTCCATCAGTCCAGTATTTCTAGAACAATCCTCTTACCTGTTCTTGTTGCAGAAGCACTCAATATTGTTCTGATTGCCTTTGCAATCCTTCCATGTTTACCGATAACTTTTCCGATATCATCGGGAGAAACCTTCAACTCAAGTATGGTTGACTTTTCTCCTTCTATCATATTTACCTCAACACCGTCAGGATCATCAACAAGAGATTTTGCGATATATACAACGAGATCCTTCTCCATGGGTACTCCTCTTAATCAGCTTTTCTTTGAATATAAATTTCGTTTTTATTCAAAAGTTTTTTAACTGTCGGTGTAACCTGGGCACCTTTCATAATCCAGTCCTTTACTCTGTCAGTATCCAGTTTTACCTGCTTGTCTTCTGCCTC
>QNBL01000336.1 GCA_003641695.1 Spirochaetota bacterium | reverse complement strand
TTTTATTTCAACTTCCTCTGATCCGGCTAAATTTGAGAATTATTTTGTTCGCAGCGGGTATATTGCATGGAAAACAGGAAATTTTGAATTTCGTTTAGGCCGTACTCCTGTTCATTACGGAGATGCTGTTTTTTCTGCTTTTCTTCCCAGTGATCATCTTCCCTGGCTTGACGCTTTTACCTACCGTTACAAAGTAGGCCCCCTCGTAATGACTTCCTGTTTTGGTACCATCGACAGTAGAATAACTGATGATGAAAGGAGTATTTTTACAGGAGATGGAGCAAAAACTCTGTTGTCCGAAGAGGGAGAAACTGTACGTTTTGATGATACTTCAAATCCTTTAAAAGAACCTGTAATATATGTCGGCGGGAATCCTACTGATTATTCTTTCCGTGATACAGTTATTTTTGACAGCCTGCATCGTTTTGTCCTGAGTTGGGATAGGCTCAGATTGGGGTTTTCGGCTTATATTGTTGTGGCCAGGGAAAATAATGCACTCCAGATAGGGGATCTCTTCCCCGTGTTCAGTTGGCACAATGCAGTCCTTGGTTCCAATAATATGAATCTTGTTTTTGATGCCGGATATGCACTTCTTGACGGTGTTTATCTGTACGGCCAAGCAGCGTGGGATGATATTAATGCCAGTGATATTTTTGGTATTCCCGACAGCTCTGTCCCCACTATAGGTGCTTACCTGGCTGGTATTTCTTACATTCCGAAGCAGTTGTCCAAAATGAATCTTCATATGAAAATGGAAATTGGAAAGACACATTATTTATGGGGCAATTACTACGCATATGACAGTTGGAAAGGTTCTTATCTTTCCCGGGCTATCTACCGGTATCATGCACAGAAAGGGACATACTGGATGCCTTTGACAAGCCCATACGGACCAGGTACTTGGTGGATTGAAGGTCAGGCGGCTGCAAGTGCTTTTAAAAATATGGGATTTACAGCAGGTTTTACCTATTTAAGATTCAATCCAGAAGTCGATCTGTTTACCACCCCATATATCTACGATCCCTCTTTGGAGGATTGTACTTCAACAAGTTTTTCCGCCTATCTTAAGGCATTGTATGCTTGGAAACTTAACGATTCAAGGGAATTAATTTTCTCAATTACCCCCTTCTGGTATTCCTACAAAGGAAACGGTTGGCCGGAGATTGAGCTAGGGGTTGAACTAAAGGGGCGGAGCGTAAAGGATTTTGTTAAATAGATTTTTCACTACTCATTAACCCTTTACTCCTTCTTCGTAAATACAACAATCAGCGCCGGCAGCAGAAATACCGTGCTGACCATTGCAGAGAACAGGGTCAGAGCAGTCAACAGGCCGAAGTTGTCTATCGGGGCAAAACTTGCAAAGGTGAGTACCAAAAGCCCCGCCATCAGGGCCAGGGTTGTAAGAATAACCGGCCGTCCTGCTATTCCCATGGTAGTAAGAAGTATTTGCCTGACCTTCTCCCCCGGATGCATCAGCCGCTGCCTGTTGTACTGTAGCAGGAAGTGTACTGCGTTATCCACTCCTACCCCGATCGCAACGTTCGTAACCAGAATCGTTGTCATGTCCAGGGGGATTCTAAAAACCTCAAGAACAATATAGTACATTGTTATCCCCATGACGATGGGAACGATTGAAAGCAGCCCCCTGATAAAATTTTTCAAGGCTGCTGAGGTTACGATCAAGATAAGAAAGAGGGAAAGGATTGTAGCTCTCATCTGGTCCCTGTTCAGGAGCCTGTTTGTATCCCGGTAGACCACCGAGCTTCCCCAGAGCTGGACACCCATCCCTTTTGGAATAACCTTCCCTAATTCCCTGCTCAAATTATCGAGGAACCGGATGTTTGCCTCTCCGGCAAGAAATTCGTGGCTGTCTGCATCATACACCTTCGTAAACAGGGTCAAAATTGAACCATCCCGGGATATCAGGTTTGCCTGATCCCCCAGGGAAAAACTGTTCTTTGAAACCATCCGGAAGTAGCGGGAGAGAAGAAGGATCATCCCCTTGCTTTCGGGTATTTTTTCCTCTCCGGTTATTGCTTTGTTCATGCTCCGTATCACTGTGTTGAAGGAGAGGATACTCAGTATGTTACGGTTTTTCTTCAGAACGTTTTCAATTTTTTCAACTTCCTGTATAACATCAGGTCTTAAAAAGTAGTCTTTCTCCCCGTCAGGAGCTTTAAGGGTTATGTTTACCGTTTGGGATCCCCCTGTCTTTTCGATAACAAGTTTTGTATCCCGGACGATCGGGTCATTCTGGGGGTAGTAGGAGAGATAGTTTGTCTTCCTGATAATGGTTGGATACAAAAGTGCAGCAATCACAACCAACATGATCGCACTGGCCATGACTTTGTAGGGATGATGGATGGAAACAACGGCTATCTTCATGGTGAGCCTGGTTAACAATCCGTCTTTTACCGTCTTTCTGCTCTTCTCATGGGGCTGCGGAAGCAGCAGGAATACTGCCGGCAGGAATGTCAGGGAAAGGATGGCAGTGGCGGTTATCCCGATACTGATGGAGAGCCCGAACTCTCTGATCGGCACAACCGAGGAGACGAAAAGACTCAAGAATCCAATTATTGTGGTAAGTGATGCTATGATAATGGTTTTTTTTACATGAGATAGTGTTGTCTCAAGCCATGCCTTGTTTTTTGTTTCCCCGGGAAGAGCGTTGCGGTAGTATTCGTTTAACAGATGAATGGTATATGAGCTCCCCACCGCTAAAAG
>QNBL01000335.1 GCA_003641695.1 Spirochaetota bacterium | reverse complement strand
TTTCCTGTCTGGCTTCTTAGTTACCTTTTTTCCCTCCGAAGGGAAAGAGAATTTCCTGATATTCCCTTTTAAACATGTTATCTTTTGTTATAAGAATTGATCCGGTATCAATAAAATCAGGAACGACCATTCCCTTGAGGTATTCGTAGGCTGTTTTCACTGTCATATACCCCATATTATATGGTTTTTGAACCACCGTCGCCTTTATAACCCCTGCCTCAAGATAGGACAACTCTTTTATCGCATTATCGAATCCAACAACCGCTACTTTGTCCTGCATACCTTTCTCTTCAATCGCTCTTGCAACACCCAATGTAGAAACTTCGTTCAACGCCACTATTCCGCCAATGCTTTTATTCTTTAAAAGTTCAAGAGTTATACGGTACGCTTTTACCGGATCAACATCGCAGAACCATGTTCCGGCAATACTTTCCTCTTTTAAGGCCTCACGAACCCCGGCTTCCCGGTCTATCGCAGTAGCGGTCTCTTTAATATGACTAACAATGGCAACGCTGTTCCGGTCTTTATTTTGCAGCAGCCTATTCATCTCCCCCCCTGCTTTACGTCCAGCGGCAACATTATCGGTTGCGATAAACGAAACAGGAATTCCGGAATCAATCCCTGAATCCATAGTAATTACCGGAATACCCATATCACCTGCTTTTTCAACAAGATAAACAAGTTTTTTATAATCTGAAGCTGCCAGTATTATCAGGGGCGGATGTTTCTCTATTACACTTTCCAGTATTTTTATCTGCTTGTTTATTTCCCTTTCATACCGGGGACCTGATATTTCATAGGGAATTCCGAATTCCCTTGATGCTTCATCAATACCTCTTATCACAATATCCCAGAAATCCATGGGCTGCCCCTCCACCGATTTCAAAACAACCTGAACCGGATCTTTCAGCTTTAATACCCTGGAATCAGTGTCTTCGTAGGATAGAGATAGTGCAGCAAAAAGAACCGCTGCGGCAACAAGACTTATTAATAGCAAATACCATTTTCTCATAATACTTTCTCCCCCAGCGGCAGTCTCACCTTGATAACCGTTCCATACCCCGGGCTGCTGGAAATATCAAGTCCATAGCCAGAGCCAAAATAGAGCCTGATCCTCTCATGAACATTCTTAACGCCAAGCCCCTGCCGGGAAAGGCCGGAATCTTCTTCTTTATTTTCTATTCTTTTTACAAGATAATCCAGCTCAGCCCTGCTCATACCTCTTCCATTGTCTGATACGGTAAGAACAACAAAATCTTTCTCTCTCGTTCCGGCAATTTCTATTAATCCGCGGTAGTCAACTTCCTTGATCCCGTGATAAATGGCGTTCTCTACAAGAGGCTGGAGAATTATCTTCAGTATTCTATGGTCATACAGGTCGGGATCAACATCAATCCGGTACTTGAATTTGTCTTTATATCTCATCTTCTGTATGATCATGTACGCTTCAACGTGGGCTATCTCTTCTTTTATTGTAATAAAATCCTTTCCCTTGCTGATACTGATTCTGAATAATTTTGACAGAGCGGAAGTCATCTCTACAACCTCTTTATGCTGCTTCATCTCCCCCATCCATATTATTGAATCAAGGGTATTGTAGAGAAAATGTGGATTGATCTGTGCCTGGAGAGCTTTCAAATCACTCTTCCGTTTCAGTTCCTGCTCTCTGACATTCTCTTCCATCAGTGTCCTGATATGACCAACCATTGTGTCGTACTCTTTTGCAAGCTCCATAATCTCGGCAGTCCCCCTTATGGATCCTACAAGTTTGAACTCTCCGGTTTCAACACTTCTCATAATATCCCTCAACCGGCGTATGGGTCTGGTTATTCCGGAAGATATTCTGTTTGTAGCAAACCCGACAATCAGGAACAGAACAAGACCGATAATTGTATAGGATATCTGTACAGATTTCCAATCAGGGATTATATCGCTGTCATGGGTCACACTTATTACATGCCAACCCGTAAGGGCAGAAGTTTCCACCATATAATATTTACGATTTTCCTTATAGAAATCCTCGTTACCATTGAGCAGCTTCATTATTGATGCTATCGGTTCAGTTCGTAAACTGCTGTAAACAAGCTGCTGAGTGGGATGGAAAACGTAGTTGGCATCATTGTCCAAAACAAAGTTGTATCCTTTCCGCCCTACAACAAGTGATCTGCAAAGTTCGTTTATTCTGTTAAACTTGAGATCCACCAGGATTACTCCCAAAAAACCCTTGGTCTCTGCAGACAGAATAGCTTTACTCAGGGATACCACCCACGGATATTTTCCTTTAATAATATCCTGAACGTGGGAAGAAGAAATTACCGTTTTCCCCTTTTTTTCAAAGGATTTTACATACCAGTCTTTCTTTCGGATTTCAGCAGAAGTATTAAATATGTCATCCGGATTCCCGGATATAACTGTATTATCTTTTGCAATGATTATAATACTGGAGATATCTTCTCTTGCATTAATATAATTCTGAAGTTTTTCCTGTATGATGACAAGTTCAGCATCTGTTCTTCTTTCCGGATAGGTAAGATAGTTCTGTATGTGTTTGTCATTCTCAATAGTTATTGAAATTTTCTCCATTCCAAGAATATAAGAGTCAATCTCCCCGGAAAGCTGATGCAGAAGGACCCTGCTATTTTCGAGAACAGCTGTCTTTACAGTATTAATGGTAAAGCGGGACGAAACCATCTGCATCAGAAAAATTGTTGAAAATATCATCAGTGTGAAAATTAT
>QNBL01000334.1 GCA_003641695.1 Spirochaetota bacterium | reverse complement strand
GGGTAAAGAATACACCGGAGCATCCGGTGAAGAAAATATTTTTCCGGTCTCTTCAGCTATAGTGAACAGCCGGTCCTCTTCAAAAGGGGGGGCCATAAACTGTACCCCCACGGGAAGTCCGTCCTCTACCGATGAGGGAACCGATATTGCCGGCAGTCCCGTCAGATTTGCAGTACAGGTGTACTTATCCGCAACCTTCTGCTGAAACGGATCAAGATCCGATTCTCCATGACGAAAAGCGGGAGTCGGAAAAACAGGCATCATTATCAGATCCAGTTCCCCGAACAGTTTATCGAACTCGTTCTTTATGGCAGTCCGGATCTTCTGGGCACGGTGATAGAACTGATCCTGAAATCCCGACCGGAGTACGTAGGTTCCGAGAAGGATTCTTAATTTTACCTCATCCCCGAATCCCCCGTTCCGGGTTTTTTCCATCAGCTCACCGGGAGTTCCGGCATTTTCCGCCCTGTAGCCGTACCTTATACCGGTATACCGGGCAAGATTGGCACTGGCCTCGGCTGTTGCTATTGTATAGTAAACGGGAACCACATAATCCATGGTTTCTATAGAGACTTCTTTGACAGAGTAACCGATTTTTTCAAGACGCTGAATAGAAAGGGAGTAAGATCTTTCAACCTCGGGGTTAAGAGACCCTTCGGGCACCTTCAAAACCCCCACAGTCTCCACTTTCCCGCCGTTTGAGGAACCGGGATGGTAGACAGAAGTATTGTCCCTGATATCCTGTCCTTTAATAATGTTAAAAACAGTTCTGCTCTGCCTGGGTGTTTTCGAAATTACACCCACAACATCGAGGGATGAGGCGTAAGCGGTAAGGCCGTAACGCGAAACCACCCCGTATGTCGGCTTTAAACCGTATACGCCGCAAAAAGAGGCCGGCTGTCTGACCGAACCTCCGGTATCAGTTCCCAAAGCAAACGGGACAAGCCCCGCAGCAACAGCAGCCGCACTCCCACCGCTGGAACCTCCAGCCACTCTGTCTTTGTCCCATGGATTATTGGTAACCTTAAGAGCGGAGTTATCCGTGGAAGATCCCATTCCGAACTCGTCGAGGTTAGTCTTGCCAACTACTACCGCACCCTCTGCGATCAGTTTTTTTACCGAAGTTGCAGTATAGGGTGCCTTAAGTCCTTCAAGAATCTTTGATCCGCAGGTCAGATCAAAAGATTCGACCGCAATATTATCCTTGACACCGAAAGGGATCCCCGACATGCTGCCGGTACTGCCGCCGGAAAGAGCAACCCCTTTCTCCGGATCAATGCTTAAAAAGCTTCCGACACTGCTGTCCTTCTCTTTTATATAGGAGGAATAGCTGTCAGTTTTATCAATCAGGAAATTTTTCCATTCCCCGTTAAACACTTCCATATTTCAACCCTGTTAAAGTACGTTTGGAATAACAAAAAAACGGCCGTCCCTTTCGGGAGCCATTTCGATAATACCGTCGGGATTTCTTTCCGCTTCAATAATCGAGTCATCCCTGGTTCTGTTTTCTTTCTGGAGTATGTAGCTGGTTGGATCAAGACCGGAGATATCAACCTTCATCATCATTGAAAAATACTCAAGCATCCTTGAAACCTCTTTGGAAAGTTTCTCCGCTTCCTCTTCGGACAATGCAAACTTTGCAAGTTCCGCTGTAGTGTACAGTTCTTTTAAATCCATAACCCTATTCTTATACCTTGCATTAAAGCTAAAAGTCAAGAATGGGAAAGATGCACAAAACCTTCCCAAACAGAAACATCTGATATATAATGAGTAAAACTGTAATATTTGGAGACGGGAATGGACATTTTCAAGGAAGTATCCGTTGAGACTCTTTCCATCAATCCTTCTGTACATGAGAATTATAAAACAAAGGATTATCATAAAATGTGCACAGGCGAGATTGAAAAAGTTCTACCCCGTTGATAGTCTATTAATTATAGTGATGGAAGACAGAATACGATTAATAAAAAATCATTATGAACCTCTCCTTGTTAAATACACTGAAGGATACGAGATCCTTGACTGGGAAAGCAGGGACGCCCAGTTTAAACGTTTTGAGGTTCTTACTGATAATATTGATCTTACCGGGAAAAAGCTGCTGGATGTCGGCTGCGGAATAGGAGATCTGTACGGATTTCTCAAAAAACGCAGAATCCCGGTTCAATACTACGGAGTGGATATTCTAAAAGAGATGACGACCCGGGCGGAATCCCTACATCCGGAAGGTAAATTCTTTTGCGGGAATCTGTTCGACAGGCGGATGTTCGGGAAAAAACAGTTCGATGTTGTATTTGCCTCCGGACTTTTCAGTCTGAATCTGGGGAATAACAAATCCTTTCTAACAAAAGCGCTTCCTGTTCTTTTTGAATACGCAAAAGAGTATGTTGTATTTAACCTTCTCGATGAATCTGCAAGTATTCATGGAAATACATACTATTTTTTTAACGGGAAAGAGGTACTCCACAGGGTAAGAAGGTATGCACGCAGCGCCCGCTGCCTTTCCGGGTATCTGCCGGGAGATTTTACCGTTATTGCTGAGGTGTAAAATGATGGAGGATATGGGAGTCGAACCCACGACCTATAGATTGCGAACCTATCGCTCTACCAACTGAGCTAATCCCCCGAAAATAAACTGCTTAAAGTCAGTCTGAAAGCTGCTGCCTTCTTTTTGATTTTACAAACCTGGCAAAATCGTTGATATTCTTTACAACAATCCTGTCCGGAAAGATCTCAACCCGCCG
>QNBL01000333.1 GCA_003641695.1 Spirochaetota bacterium | reverse complement strand
GTGGATGACCAGTATTCCAGCTTCGGTATTTGCGCTGATGATACTGCGGGGGCAGGTTGATCATACAGGGGTTGTCCCTCCTGAAATCTTTACTTTAAAGGAGCGTGAGTTGTTTTATAAGGGCATAGCAGAGTGGGGCATTACTGTCGTAAAGAGTATTGAAAAAATATAATAAATGAGGGTAGATATATGAAAAAGATTATGGTACTGGGGGTTGGAGCCCAGGGAAGTACAATAGCAAAAAGACTTAATGAAGAGCCGAATGTAAACGAACTTATCTGTGCAGATTACGATAAAAAAGCAGCTATGGAAATGGAAAGGACCCTTTCAAAAGCCAAGGGGGTTGTGGTAGATGCACGGAACGTAGATGATATTATTCAAGCAGCCCGTGGGTGTGAATTGATTGTCAATGGGCTTGCTCCGGATTTTAATATGAACGTCATGGATGCAGCTTTAAAAACTGGTGCATGCTATCAGGATATGGCATCCGGTCCGGTATCTGATTTAAGTTTTGTTGATGCAGTAAAGCGGGTGCTTTCACGGAGTGAAGAATTCCAGAAAGCAGGGCTTACTGCTCTTATTAATACCGGCTCTGCCCCCGGTCTTGCAAATGTTATAACCCGGGAAGCAGTGGAAATTGTTGATACGTGCGATGCAATTGAAATATCCGTATATGATGGTATCTGGTCGAAAAAATTTATTCCCTTCTGGTGGTCTCCTGAAACAGCTTTCGGTGATATGGCTGCTGAATCTGTAACATATGATAACGGTAAATTTGTATACAATAAGCCCTTTAACAATCCCCGTATGGAAGAGTTTCTGGGATTAGGAAAACGGAAAATGGTTGATCATGAACATGAGGAGCCGGTAACCATGGGCATTTTAGCGGATAAAGTCCTTAAAGGGGTAAAGTATGTAAACTTTAGATATGGCGGTCCCGGTCTTGACCTCGCCGAGTATTTTTTCAAAATGGGACTGTTACGTTCTGATCCTGTTGATGTTAAAGGAACAAAGATAGTTCCCATGGATCTTATATCAAAACTTACTCCTCCGGCGCCTAAATATCCCGATGAAATTAAAGCAGTTCTGGATGAAGGTATGATTATGGAAGAAGGAGCATTCCTTATCAGGGTGAAAGGGAAGAAGGGGGGCAAAGATTTAACGGTTGACAGTTACGTTAATGCTCCTGGTTTAACAGAGGCCTTTGAAAAAGCACAGATAACCCACGAATCCTATTTAACGGGGCAGTCTGCTTTTCTTTTTACAAAGATGTTTGTACAGGGTAAAATAACAACAAAGGGAGTGTTCCCCCCTGAGGTTCTGGAAACTGAAGAACGGGCATACTACCTGCAGGAAGCTGCAAAAATGGATATTACTGTAGATCAGTATAGTTATCGCACCTTGTATTAGTAAATACCGGAATTAAAACGCAGAATAAGGGTTCTACCTGTTTTCTGCGTTTTTTATATAAACACTTGAGAGTACTCATGTCAGTGGTACGGATAAAAAGGAGGACTGTGCTGCCTGCTCAGTGGCGAAGTGTATACGGTAGACAGTGATAAAAGCTGGGCAGATGCAATCGCAGTAAAGCACGGCAGGATCATCTTTGTTGGAAGCTCCTCTGAAGCTGCATTATGCAGGGAGAAGGAAACAGAGATTATAGACCTGCAGGGAAAAATGGTTCTACCCGGATTTGTAGATGCTCATATGCACCCGCTTATGAGTGCTGATATCTACTTTAACCAGATTTCTCTCTTTGAATCATCTTCCAAAGATACAATGCTTGAAGTTGTTCGGCAATTTGTCCATGATAATCCGGAACAGATGGTTATCAAAGGGGGATGGTTTTCCCGCTCAGTATTTGATGAGCGAGGTCCACGAAAAGAGTGGCTTGATTCTCTCGAGTCGGGGAGGCCGGTATCTTGATCCTGCCAGGGATCTTGAAAAGGAAATTAATAAAGGAATTGCACTTTCAAAAAAAGTCAATACGACTTCATTTTCCCAAATAAAAACCTTTAAGGTTTTTATTGATGAAGTTGCAGAAGAAAGAACTTCATATATGCTCTATCCCTTTGAGGGTGAAAAAAATACTGCGGTTACAAGAAATTTGACGATGAACAGCTTTTAAATTCTTTTATTAAGATAGACAATGCGGGGTTTCAAATTCACTGCCACCAGATTGGGGATGGAGCAGCACAGTACGGGCTTGACGTTTTGGAAAAACTTTGGATTAAAAATGGACCAAGAGATAGGCGGCCTTCGTTTGCCCATTGTCAATGGATCCGGGAGGCTGATAAAAAACGCATGGCGGATCTTGGCGTGATTTCTATTTTCTCTGATTACTGGATGGCAGCAGATGACTATTATTGGGATCTTTATCTTCCCTTTGTTGGCAGGAAAAGGGCCGACACTATGTACCCGTTGAAGAGTCTATTTGACCATGGTGTAAATATTGCTGTTCATAGTGATTTTTATGTTTCGAAACCCGACCCGCTGTATGCAATTTACAGTGGTATGACACGAAATATTTCCAAAAGGGAATTTAATGAAAGGTACAGCGAAAGTAAAAAATACAGACGGAGCATCGATCCTAAAGAAAACTATACCTATGGTGAAGTCGGGCCGTTATCTCCGTTAAAAGAGAGAGCTTCTCTTGATTCCATGCTGTATGCCAGTACCATGGGCGGAGCACGGTCACTGTTCCTGGAAAACGAAATTTGATCGATTAAAACGGGTAAAAAGGCAGATCTGG
>QNBL01000332.1 GCA_003641695.1 Spirochaetota bacterium | reverse complement strand
GGATTCCTTCGGAGGAACAGATGCCAAACACTCCGACTTCAGGGTTTTGAGCCTTGCAGAGGACTATAAAGTTAACACAATAACAGAAGGGAAGCTGGGTAAGTTCAGTGTATATATTCTGGACCTGGAGGCACTTAATGATGAAGTAACCTATCCAAAAGAAAAGCTGTGGATTACGAAAGACTCGAAACTTGTTTTAAAATCCGAGGATTACAGCGGTACCGGCCGTCTTATGCGGACGAGCCTTTATCCGAAATATGCAAAGGTTTCAGGAAAATATATCCCCACAGTGATGATCTTTATTGATGATCTGATTGAAGGCAAGAAAACCCAGATCAGCATGACCAATATTTCCACAAAGACACTCCCGGACACCATATTTACGAAATCATATGTGGAAAGGGTAAACAGGTAGGCCGGGTATGAATACAAGGAATGTTTTATTAACTGCTCTCATAATACTGCTTTCTGTGTCTGTTTTTGGACAGAGCGATGATTCCATACAAACAGATAATCTCTTTGGAGATGACAGCAGTGCTCTTGTTGAGGAAACTCCTGAGGATACAGAGGAAAACGATTTAACCACCGAGCTTCTCACCTCTGATACCGGAGTTGTTCTCGGGGGGAGGTATCACTTCAGTGCATCCGCTTCTGTTGTTGAAGATAATCTGGTAAATCCGGCGATGGATTCTCTTGACGATTCGTTTAGTCTTGATCTGGGAACAACTCTCAGCTTTGATGCCAGACCGGATGATTCGATCCGGGTGTTGGGAAAGGTTGCTGTATCCTATCCCTTTATCTACGATACATCACGTAACTTTTCCGATGTGTTTCACGTAACGGAACTCTTTTCCGACTTTAATATTGATGACAGGATCTTTTTCAGAGCAGGTAAAAGTACGGTCAACTGGGGAGTCGGTTATTTTTTCAGCCCCGCGGACCTGCTTAACTTAAGTAAGGTAGATCCTGAAGATCCGGATGCAGAGCTGGAGGGGCCGGTTTCTGTAAAAATGAATCTTCCCTTCGGTCTGAACAATTTGTATCTGTATGTTATTGCTCCTGAAGGGATAACCTCGGCATCGGAATTGGCAGCAGCCCCAATGGCGGAGTTTGTTTTCGGCATAACTGAACTGGGGGTCGGAGCTTATTACCAGAAGGATCATTCCCCGGCAGCAATGGCAACGTTGACTTCGGCGGCGGGAGATTTTTCCCTTTTTGCCGAAGGTGTTGTGACCTACGGGACGGACAAAACCTTTGTGCAGGATGGTCCCTCGCTTATAACCTATGATGATAAACTTTTTTACAAAGCTACTATCGGTACCATGTACACCTGGAGCGATGATCTCTCCAATTTTAAGGTGAGTTTTACCGGGCAGTACCTGTTCAACGGAGAGGGATACGCGTATGATGATCAGGATTTTGTGACAGCAAACAGACAAATTGTTATGGCGGGTATAATGTCCGGGAGCGGGGTATTTTCGGCACTGTCCCTGTCCGATATTGCCGAAACCGGCCGTCATTACGGTGCTGCATCACTTAGGTGGAGCAGTATGCTGCAGAGTGACTTTTCATTGAGTGTTTTTTACCTCGGCAACTTTTCAGACGGTTCCGGAATGATAAAACCAACTCTCTCTTTTAGCGGTCTGGATGATATTGATATATCCCTTGGTCTATCGTACCTTTACGGTGAAGCGGGAGACGAATACACCCCCTTTGGGGACTCGGTAAGTGCTTCCCTGACTTTTACTCTTGGAGGAACAGCCTTTTAATGAATGCAAAGGTTTTAATTATCGAGGATGAGAAAGAGCTTGGAGAGCTGGTGCAGCTTTTTCTGGAGAAGGACGGAATCTCTTCCGTCCTGTGCTCCACCGCTGAAGAGGGGCTTGAGCTGTTGAATGGCAGCTCCTTTGATTTGATAATTCTCGATATCAACCTGCCGGGGATGGACGGGTTTGAATTCCTTCAAATATTCCGGAGAAGATCTACTACCGGGGTGATTATTCTCTCGGCAAGGGAAGCGGATGAGGATGTAGTTCTCGGTCTGGGACTTGGGGCAGACGAGTTTGTGACTAAACCCTTTGCTCCAAAGGTACTGGTAGCCAGAGTAAGAGCGTTGCTTCGAAGGATGAAATCTTCCGGAGAATCCTCACAGCGAATCAGTTTCGGTAATTTTGTTCTGCATCCGGAAGGGTACGCCCTTTTTAAAGATGGGGAGAGAATTGTTCTTTCAACAAAAGAGTTTGACGTGCTCCGGTTCCTGGCAATGAATCCGCAGAGAGTGTTTACTTCATCCGAGATCTACAGTGCTGTATGGAATCAGGCTTACGGTGATATTACTTCTGTGGCGGTGTATATCCAGAGGCTCAGAAAAAAGATAGAAAAGGATCCTTCAAATCCCGAATATATACTAACCATTCACGGCAAGGGATACCTCTTTGACAGGGAGAGGGACAGTTGAGCCTTAAGACAAGATTTTTACTTCTTATTTTGGGGACTTTTTTTATCCCCAATATTATAATCGTAACCATGGTGGGATTCTCATTCGGCGGAGTACGTAACATCCGGGAATTCCATGCCCAGTTGCGAACATACCATGACCTGTCGGAGATGGTCAGTGGACCGGTGGAAAGAGGTGTTTTGGAAAATTTCCTGAAAGATCTTCCTCCGAAGTGTTCCTGCACAGTACTGGATTCAAACTCCGGCAGCAGTTACGATATCCTTCAAAACGGACGTAAACTGCAGGCTTTTTTCTTTT
>QNBL01000331.1 GCA_003641695.1 Spirochaetota bacterium | reverse complement strand
GGCTTCCTGATTATAATTTACCTGATCATACACTAACTCCCGCATATACATTTACCCCCTATCCGCCGGATGCGGCGCCTCTGGCGTTCCATAGAGACTTTCTTTACGACTTTGTAAACTATCCTAATACTGCCTCAGAGGTCAGCAATGCTTTTAGCAGTTCCGGTTCTACCAGGACGTATCATTTAGATGCAAGCGATTCTAAAATAGTCAGCGGAAAGGAATTCCAGTTCTTTCTGAAAGATGCCAATGGGCTCATCTACGCCCGGGTAGGGGATCCGGATGCAGCGGATTGGTACCGGACCATCCGGCCGTGGTCATTCCTGATCCGGGATGTTATTGAGCAGACGGACAGGATTACCATTCTTGATAATGTGATCGATCCGACGAAGGGGGAAAAGGCGGAACTGCAGTATGTACTGGCAAAGAGCGGAACAATTACCATTCAGGTGTTTAACCTTGCCGGAGATCTGGTTGATATACTGTACCGGGGCAGAAGGCCCGCGGGAGAGTATTCCACTGCCTGGGATGGACGGAACCGTGCCGGCAATATAGTCGCCAGAGGAATCTACTTTGTCCGCTTTACCGGACCCGGAATTGATCAATACCGAAAGGTTATGGTGGTTAAATAGGTAATTCCCAAAATAGGTGATAGACTTTATAATGCAGTAATATTATTTGAGACACACGTGGAGATTTCATGAGAAAACTATATAGTTCTGCTGCTCTGCTTCTTATCCTGTTCGTTGCTGGATGTACTTCCTTTCAGGGAGCCGGGGCTCCTGAAAATCCGAAAGCAGCTGCTGAACCCTGGGAATCCTCTCCTTTTTCCAGTTCTTACAAGGTTATGAACAACGCTGCGGAAAAGGTGGCATTAGAGAAAGAGAAGGGGGTCAGGATCCTCCTTCATGAGGGATATTTTATCTTCGATGAAAAGGGAAAGCTTGAGTCCAGGTATAAATGGGTCTACAAGATCCTTGATCAAAGCGGTATAGACAACTGGTCAAGTACCCGGGTGGGATGGACTCCGTGGAACCAGACCCGCCCGGAGATTAAGGTGCGGGTAACAAATCCGGACGGAAAATCGTACTTTCTTTCCAGGGATCATATAATTGAACGTGCCGAAAGAAGTGAATCAGCCAACATATATTCTGACCGGATGATCCTCCGGGCTCCGTTCCCGCGGGTAACTGTGGGATCAATAGTCGAAGAGGAGATCACTTTAACGGACACGCTTCCCCGATTTGATACCGGCATAACCAAAACCTGGTATTTTGAAGGTTCAAACCCGATGTTTATGAACAGGGTTGTAATTGAAGTACCGGAGAATCTTCCCTTTAAGTACCAGGTTTATAAAAAAGAGGATCTTAAACCGGTAAAGGATTCAATCGGCAGCAGTACTCACTATACCTTTGAGTATTCTCCGGTTCCTGCTGCAGAAAACCTTGAGCCGGGGATACCTGTTGATGAACCCCACTGGGCAAGTCTCTCTTTTTCCACCGGTGAGTCCTGGAACAAGGTTGCACGTGTATACAATAACCTTGTAGAAGAAAAGTTGAAGGATACCGATTTCTCATCTTATCTGGGAAAAGTAAAAACACCGGATGATCCCTTTATGGCTGCGGTAGAGATCACCCAGTGGCTTAATCATCAGATACGATATACCGGGCTTGAGCTCGGTGAAAACTCAATAGTTCCAACTCCCCCTCTAAAGACTTTGGAACGGGGATTCGGGGACTGCAAGGACAAGGCGGTTATTGTTACCGGAATGATGAGGGCATTGGGGTTTGATTCTCATGTTGCCCTTTTAAGTGCCGGTACCTCCGGGGATATCGATCCGGAGCTTCCGGGGCTGGGAGGATTTAATCATGCAATTGTCTATGTTGGAGGAGAGAAACCCTTCTGGATAGATCCCACCAGCGAGTTTTCATACAAGGGATATTTACCTCTGGGAGATCAAGGGCGGTGGTCACTGGTCATTTCCCCAGATACAAAAGATGTAGTGAAAACATCTATCGCGCTTTCCAAAGATAACAAAACGGTGAGGGATATTACCTATTCCATGAAGGATTCCGGATATATGGATGTTACGGAAGAAACCACCTACTACGGTTCTGAAGACAGCTATCACCGCAGCCTGTATCTGTATTCGAAGAAAGAAGATCTTGAAAAGAGCTTTGACGACTACATTAAATCTGCGTACAGGTTTGGAGAACGGGTTTCATTAACGAACTCCGATCCCGATGACTTTACCCTTCCATTTCATGTCTCTGCCAGGATAAAGGGTGCGGGAAGGGGACTTACTGAAGAGGTAAGCGGGTCAGTGGCAATAATGCAGGGGGAAATCCTGAACCGTCTTCCCGATGTTTTTACCTTTGATGATCCGGACGAAAAGGATAGAGAAAATGCCTATAGCTTCTATCAGCCTTTTGTGTATGAAAAGGATTATACCATAGTGCCTCCCGCCGGTTTTGTCCCCCGGAAAGTACCGGAATCGGAGTTTATTAAACTGGGGACCATAAGCCTTACCAAGAAATTTGCTGTGGAAGATAATACTGTCAAGGTAACGCTTATTCTTGATACTGGTAAAAAAGTTATCTCAAAAGAGGAATTTGCAGAGACAAAAAAGGCGGTACTGGATTTCCTGAAGAAAAAACCGCTTATCATCAACTTTGAGCATATCGGTTACAAGCTTCTTTCAGAGGGGGATTACCGGGGGGCAGTTGAGGAGTTTAGGAAGTACTGCGAACTGGAGAAGGACAAAGCTGTTCACTGGATCCGGTTTTCCGGGGCACT
>QNBL01000330.1 GCA_003641695.1 Spirochaetota bacterium | reverse complement strand
TTATTACCGAGTATCCCAAATATGCTGAACGGTTTGGAATACTGAATAGTAAGATAATTCGGCTTTCTGAAAGCAGACTTGGGGTGTCTCTGGATTATTTCAAGGATTTTAATTGGGCTGAACGTCTTATTCCTCATCTGGTATCAATTTCGAGTTCTATAATGAGTTTTGCAGGAAAAGTCCTTCTTATAATGATATTTCTAATCTTTATGCTTTTGGAAAATCCTTTTTCAAAAAAGAAGCTGGCCCTGGCCTTTGACTCTAATACAGGCTTACGTCTTGCACGGATGCTGCACAAAATAAACCGGCAGATAGCACGATATTTAAACTTGAAATTTTTTATAAGTGCTGCAACCGGTATTCTGGTATGGATTTCCCTCAAGGTAATTGGTCTCGATTTTGCCTTGATGTGGGGAGTGTTTGCCTTCCTGCTGAATTTTATTCCCAGCATAGGTTCAGCAATTGTTCTTTTTGTAACAATACTTATGAGTTTTATTCAGTTTTTCCCTTCTCCGGGGAAGATAGCTTCTGTCATTATTTCAATGAGTCTCATACAGCTCATAATCGGGAATTTTATTGATCCGAGGATGCAGGGACACCGGCTTAATCTTAGTCCTCTGGTTATCCTCTTTTCCCTTATTTTCTGGGGCTGGATATGGGGGGTCGTCGGTATGTTTCTGGCTGTGCCAATTACAGTAATTGTTCAGATAATCTGTGAGAATATCCCATTCCTCCGTTCTGTAAGTGTTATCATGAGCAGCGGCAGGGACCTGAATGAAGCCAAGGGTACCGGATCAGTAAAATGATTTCTGATTTACTATTGTTAAAATTCGATCAAGCCGTTATATTGACCTAAAATTATAGTATAAAAGGGTATAAAGATATGACGGATAAACGAATGCTTACCGGGGACAGACCCACCGGAAAATTGCATCTTGGACATTATGTAGGATCTCTGGCCAACAGGGTAAAGCTGCAGGATACCTTCAACTGCTACTTTATTATTGCAGATCTGCATATGCTGACAACAAAACCAAGTAGAACAGATATAGAGAATATCTCCTCAAATGCACGGGAAATGGTTCTGGATTATCTTGCCTGCGGAATAGACCCGGCTAAATCGGTTATTTATCTCCAGTCTGCGGTGCATGAGGTATATGAGATGAACCTGTTTTTTGAGATGCTGGTAACAGTTCCCCGGCTTCAGAGGGTACCCAGTTTAAAGGAGATGGCAAAATCTGCAAATTTAAACGAGATGCCGTTAGGTCTTTTAGGCTATCCTGTTCTTCAGGCAGCGGATATTCTTATGCCGAGAGCACACCTCGTTCCTGTTGGAAAAGACAACGAAGCACATGTCGAACTTACCAGGGAGATTGCCCGGCGTTTTAACAGTATGTACGGAGAGGTTTTTCCCATTCCGGAAGTCCTGGTTGGAGAAGTACCCACTTTGGTTGGAACCGATGGAAATACCAAAATGAGCAAGTCTCTGGGAAACGCCATTTATCTTTCTGATGATGCTAAAACAGTGGAAAAAAAGGTGAAAGGAATGTATACCGATCCAAATAGAATCCGTGCTGATATCCCCGGAAAGGTAGAGGGGAATCCTGTTTTTATTTATCATGATGTTTTTAATCCTGACAAGGCAGAGGTCGATGATCTCAAAGACCGGTACAGAAACGGGAAGGTAGGAGATGTCGAGGTAAAGGATAAATTGGCAAGAGCTATTAATAACTTTCTTGGACCCATACGTGAGAGAAGAGAAGAGTATGCATCCAGAACCGGGTATGTGGATGAGGTAATATTTTCCGGAACACGGAAAATGCAGGAGGAGGCAAGTCAGACACTCCTTGAAATGAAGAAAGCCATGGGGCTTACAGGAGCCTGGAACAAAATAAGCCGGAAAGCAGAAAAGTTCAGGAAGAAACTGCAGTAGGAAATAAATAATTATGAGTGAAATCGGGCTTTCTTTTATTTTTTATTCATTCATAGGCTGGATGGTTGAATCGGTTTTCAGATCAGTTGTGGAAAAGGGGAGATTGGTAAATTCAGGTTTTCTTTTTGGTCCATTTATCCCGGTGTACGGGTTTGGCGGGCTGATATTTGAAGGCCTTGGTGGTTTTGTATCCGGAATTCCGCTGTATGAACAGATAGTATTATTTACCGTTTTTGCAACTGTTCTCGAATATATAACTTCCGTATTGCTTGAAAGAATCTTCGATATGAAATTGTGGGATTACAGTAGTTTCCCTATTCATGAGACCCGCCACATTAATTTCCCTTTAAACATAAACGGAAGAGTCTGTTTATTATTCAGCTTTTTCTGGGCTGTTCTTATTCTGTTTCAAATAGTATATCTGCACCCGTTTGTAGGCAGTGTCATTGAAGTAATACCTGTCAATCTGCGGTATGTTCTTATATACATATTCCTTGTGTATCTTGGTATTGATCTCTATTTTTCTGCAAGGTTGTACTACCGGTTTTCACGATTCCTGCTCAGTGTACGGCAGCTGCAGGTTGGTAGGATGACTGAGGAACTGCAATCCAGATTGCGTATTTTATCCTCCACACGGAATATGAATATGTTTCTCCGTCCGCTGCGGGTTTTCCCTTTTTTGAGGGATCAGCTTTCCAGTGCCTGGCAGAAGATTCCATTTGGTTCTCCGGTTCCCTATCTAAAGGAAATCCGTGCGCTGATTGCGGAAAAACTTCCGCTGCTGCGTTCAAAGACCCGGACAGAGAATTTGAAGGAATTTTATAAAATAGCGAATCCTGTAATAGATAATCCCGAGTACCAGAAACTGA
>QNBL01000329.1 GCA_003641695.1 Spirochaetota bacterium | reverse complement strand
TGGTTCTGCCACAGGGAACTGTAAAACCCTGTACAGGCTGCACACTTACGGACTTAATTCATCAGATTCCCCTGACAGCCCTTCTACAGGCCTTCCGCTATAACCCTGCAGGGCAGTCCTGTCATTCCTCTGAAATTAACCGGAGCAGTGTACACCGTAAACCGGTTTGCGTCGGCGGAATTGTTAAGTGATTCCAGATTGGCTATATTTTCCACCACAAAGACACCCCGGTCAACGCATCTTTGATCTACCGGGGTGTGTTCATCTCCTCTACGTAATCCGGCTGCATCTATCCCGGTTATTGATGCATCAACACGAAGCGTCAAATCCAGTAACATCTCAAATTCCTTTAAGTATTTTACAGATCTCTTGTGTATCCTCTTCTGAAATACCGAGATGAGTGACAAACCGGATGGAATTTGAATCCAGGGCACTTGAAAGTATCCCCTTTTTTGCAAGTGACGCAACAACTGTTTCTGCCTTCCTTTCCCCGGTTGAAAAATACAGTATGTTTGTTTCAACGTTGCCGGGATCAATCTCCGCCCAGGAAACTTCTGCAAGGGTTTCGGCAAGGAGTTTAGCGTTTGCATGATCAATTCGAAGCCGTTTTATGTTGTTTTCCAAAGCATAAATCCCCGCTGCAGCGAGAACCCCAACCTGACGCATCCCCCCGCCGAGCATCTTTCGTACACGTCTTGCCTCTGCTATAAACTTTTCACTTCCACAGAGCATACTTCCTACGGGAGCCCCCAAACCTTTTGAAAGACAAAAGGTAACCGTGTCCACGTGGGAACAGATTTTTTTTACAGGTATGCCGGTTGCTTCCGATGCATTAAACAATCTCGCTCCGTCCATATGTATTTTAAGAGTATTCTTTCTTGCAAAATCGCTTACAGCTTTTAATTCATTAAGCTTGTAACATGTCCCGCCCTCTTTGTTGTGAGAGTTTTCAATCTCCACCATTTTTACCCGGGGCATATAATAAATATCGGGACGCAAATGCTTTTCAAGTTCCGCCGGAGTCAGGATTCCCCTCTCACCTTCCACCGCTACCGGCATTGCTCCGGCCAGAGCACTGACCGAGGAAAGTTCATAATGAATAATATGGCTGTTTTTCTGAGTAAGGATCTCCCCGCCCTTCCCTGCATTAATATAGAGGGGAATAAGGTTGCCCATGGAACCGGAAGAGACAAAAAGGGCAGCCCTCTTGCCCGTTATTTTTGCTGCCAGATCCTGAAGCTTGTTGACGGTTGGATCCTCTGCATATACATCATCACCTACATCAGCGAGGTACATTGCCTTCCGCATATCCTTTGACGGGAGCGTCAGGGTATCACTTCTTAGATCAAACGATTTCATGTGTGCCTCCGGGTACTATTTTTAAAAAAATTGTAACACGTAACGGGAATAATGAGAACACCATTTATTGAATAAAACTTTTCATTCAGAGTATTATAAACCATGGGTATTTCCAGACCATTTTCACTGCTGATAAAACCAGTCTCCGCATCCTGCAACCTGCGCTGCAAGTACTGCTTCTACATCGATCATCTTGATTATATTAAAAAGGGTGATGAAGCGAAAATGTCTTCTGCTACTTTAGAAACGCTGATTTCAAGCTACATGAGTTTACCTATGCAGGAGTACAGCTTTGCCTGGCAGGGAGGGGAACCCACTCTTGCCGGACTTGAGTTTTACCAGGAAGCGGTAGCGCTGCAGAACAGGTACCTCTCTAAGGGTGCCCGGGTGACTAACGCAATTCAAACCAATGCCACTCTGATCAACAAACCCATGGCCCGGTTTTTTGCAGAAAACAATTTTCTCATCGGTGTAAGCCTTGACGGACCGAAAAAGTATCATGATATCTTCAGAGTAAGCTCCAGCGGCGGGAAAACCCACAGCATGGTCCTCCGGGGGATTCAGTATCTTAAGGAGGCCGGGGCCGAGTATAACATTCTGATTCTTGTGAACTCGGAAAATGTAAAAAAACCAAGAGAACTGTATAAGTACTTCAAAGACAAGGGCTTTAATTTCCTCCAATTTATCCCCTGTGTAGAATACGATGCAAACGGGAAGTTGCTTTATTACTCCATTACCGGAAAGGAATGGGGGAATTTCTTAAGTGAAATTTTCGATCTCTGGTACCGGAAAGATTCAAGAAAAGTTTCCATCCGGCACTTTGATTCGGTACTAAACTATCTTGTTTTGGGAAGATACACAGTCTGTACCATGGACAGAGACTGCAGACAGTACTTTGTTGTGGAGTACGACGGCGGGATTTTCCCCTGCGACTTCTTCGTAAAAAAGGAGCTCCAACTCGGTAATGTAAACTCAACAACCTGGGAAGAAGCGATAGTCCACCCGCTGTATGAGGATTTTGGAAAGCGGAAAATGCAGCTTAACAAAAAATGCATCACCTGCAAATGGCTGCCCCTGTGCAATGGAGACTGCCAGAAAATGCGGGGACCGGATTCAAACCCGGAAACATTAAGCACTCTATGCGAAGGGTGGCGAATCTTTTATGATCATACCATGGAGCGTTTTGAAAAGCTTGCAGCAGCATTAAAGTGATGCTAAAAAGGGGGTTCTACAATACTGCAGAACCCGGGTACTGTACTTACGGAAATCATGTACCGGTATAGGACAGGAAGCAGGATCTTTTACACACTGCGGGATAGTCCTGAGTTCAGTGCGTTCCGTATGTTTTCTATCGTACGGTCAACAACAGCCTGCCGGGCTTCCTTTGCTGCGAATCCGATATGGGGCGTCATGAGCAGATGATCCTTATGCTTCACCCTGAGGAGCGGGCTGTCCGG
>QNBL01000328.1 GCA_003641695.1 Spirochaetota bacterium | reverse complement strand
GATTTTTCAATGATATTATTAGGCATGATCGAAAGAAAAGAGTATCTTGATCAAATTCGAACAGCCCTGGGCAGATCAAAAGTTACAGCACTGCTTGGTCCGAGGCAATGCGGGAAAACAACCATTGCAAAAGAGATTTCCCGTCAATACAATTCTCACTTCCTTGATCTGGAATCTCCCTCTGACAGATCCAGACTACAGACCCCGGAGATATACCTCAAGAGCCTTGGAGGCTTGATTATCATTGACGAAATTCAGTTCATGCCGGAATTATTTCCCATAATCAGGGTACTTTCTGACCAGCACAAAGGGACCGGACGTTTTTTGATACTGGGAAGCGCATCACCGGATCTTGTGAAAAACACATCTGAATCATTGGCAGGACGTGTCGAATTTGTTGATCTTCATGGATTTAATCTTAATGAGACAGGGAAGGCCACATTACAAAAGCTCTGGTTACGGGGAGGGTTTCCCTTGTCGTATCTGTCTGCAACAAACGCTGATAGTCTTGCCTGGAGGGAAGGGTTTATAAGAACTTTTTTGCAGAGAGATATCCCCCAACTTGGAATAGGGATTCCGCATACCGTATTACGCCGTTTTTGGACCATGCTCGCCCATAGCCACGGACAAATTTTAAACAGCTCCCAACTGGCAAAATCCATGGGGATGAGTGACAAGACAATCCGTTCCTATGTCGATATTCTCAGTGCCACGTATATGGTACACCAACTTCAGCCGTGGTTTTCCAACATAAGGAAAAGGCAGGTAAAATCACCAAAAATATATGTAACAGACTCGGGTATTCTCCATTCTCTTCTTGGCATCAATACCATGGATACATTATTTGGACACCCCCAGCTTGGTGCATCATGGGAAGGTTTTGTTATTGAACAAATATCAAGAAACACCCCTGAAGTAGAGTCCTATTTCTGGTCAACATACAGCGGAGCAGAGATAGATCTTTTATTAATGATGAACGGTAAACGTATTGGCATTGAATGCAAGTTTACCGAAACACCCAAACCGACAAAATCCATGTACATAGCACTAAAGGATCTCGAACTTTCAAAACTTTACATAATCTATCCGGGAGAAGAACACTATCCGGTTAATGAGTTTATTGAAGCAATTCCTCTTCCTGATTTTATGGAGATGCTTAAAAGCAGACTATGACTGTCAGGAGGATGTTTACTTTCGTATAAATGAAGAAACGGGAATGAGTGAATCCGGAAGGACATTACTGGCAACCTCTTCCTCTATCCGGGAGAAGAATACTACCCGGCTGTACAACAGTCGATATACTCTCATTAACAGGCCGTGAATCAGCAACTGCCTTTTCCCTGTATTAATACTGCAAAAGATGCTATAATTTAAGGAGATATGATTATGAGTGAACTTGCGGAAATCATTACAGGCGAATTTACCGACGCGGTAGAGGTCAAAAACCCCGAATCCCTTAAACGGGGAATATTTCTCCTCCTCTCTTCCACATTACAGAAGGAAGAGCATAAGATGCAACACGACGGCCTCAAGGAATCAATTGCCGCCCTTAACAGCAATGTGCAGCTTATTGCTACACGGATGGAAGAAGGATTCAAGCGGGTTGATGAAAGATTTGAAGCGTCAGACAAGAGATTTGAATCTATCCAGCAGCAGATGAACCGCAGGTTTGATGCTGTTGATAAAAAGTTTAACCGGGAGACGACCCTTATGACCATCGGGTTTCTTGCAATTACCACTCTTATCACAGTTTACAGGTTTCTGGGATAGAGTTTCATTAAATCCGCTTAATGAAACATAGGGACGATAAAAACCGTGCTATTCCATCCTCATTGTTCGAATCTGTCACAAAGTCCGCGGCAGCTTTCACAGCCTCCGATGCGTTTCCCATGGCGACTCCAATCCCGGCCGCTTCAAGGAGAGAGACATCGTTATCTCCGTCGCCGAAGGCTATTGTATCCGCCGGATCTATCCCCATATCAGACAAAAGAAGGTTAAGGGCCTCACCTTTGGAAATCCCTTTTTTCATGAACTCCAGAAATTCCACGTTTGAAAACATGACGGAAGTCTTGTCACCGATATCCGCCTCAACCTTGCGCATAACACCGGCAAGCCTTTCATGAGATCCGACATACATCATCTTTGTAAAGTTCAGGGGATTCATGCTGTCAAAATCCACGATTTCACCCTTGAGATTAACGTGATTCTCGTAATGATCCGATTCGGGCCTTCTCCTCTCGAAGTACAGAGTACCGTTCCTATATGCCTGAACATGGATATTTTCCCGACGGGCAAGATCAATGATGTATCTGCTGCTTTCGTCGGGAAGCACTTCATCCCGCAGAATCTTTCCTGTTTTCCCATCTACAGTCTGTGATCCGTTGTAGCAGATAACGGGAGTTTCGAGGCCAAGTTCATCTTTATACGGTTTAAGGGCCTCATAGCTGCGGCCCGTTATAATAACAACATCTATTCCCCGGCGTATCAGCTGCCCGAGGCATTCTTTTGTTCTCCGGGATATATTCTTTTCGTCATCAAGAAGGGTCCCGTCCATATCCACAGCAACGAGTTTTATTTTATCAAGTTCCGGCTTAATCATGGCATATATAAACACATTTTTCACAATAGGCTCAAGCTGCAATTGCATTGAATACCGTAATACGTTTATAGTATCCCCCATGAATATACGTGTACTGAAAAATGATCTGCTTCTTTTAACCACCGCAGTTATTTGGGGTCTTGCCTTTACAGCTCAGAGGGTCGGTATGGATTACATCGGCCCGTTTACCTACAACGGAGTGCGTTTCCTGATAGGG
>QNBL01000327.1 GCA_003641695.1 Spirochaetota bacterium | reverse complement strand
TGCTGCTCCCTGTCATATTGTTTTTTTTAATTTGGCATTATATCCCCATGTGGGGAGCACGGATTGCTTTCCAGGATGTACGTTATATTGGTGCAAATCAATGGGCGGGATTAAAACATTTCAGGATGCTTTTTTCCTCTCCGGTATTTTTTAATGTCTTTAAAAATACACTTATCATAAGTGCAATGAAAATGTTTATTATCTTTCCTCTTCCCATAATTCTTGCTTTTATGCTGAATGAAGTGTCGAGCATAGGATTCCGTAAAGGGGTACAGAGCGTTATTTATCTTCCTCACTTTCTATCCTGGGTTGTTATCGCAGGGCTGTTTATCTCCATGCTTGCATCACCTGACGGAGCGGTAAACAAGGTTAGAGTTTTCCTGCACATGAAACCAATTTCATACATGACTTCCACAAGTCATATCCGGTGGGTTTTTGTTGTCTCCGAAATATGGCGAAGTATTGGGTGGGATTCAATCCTTTATATTGCAGCCATTAATAGTATTTCCCCTACTTTGTACGAGGCTGCAACAATAGACGGTGCAACACCGTTGCAGCAGGCATTTAATATTACCCTTCCTTCAATTGTTCCGACTATTATCACCGTTTTTATTCTTAATCTCGGTTTTTTTATGAACGCGGGATTTGATCAGGTCTTCAATATGATGAATGACGCGGTTGTAAATACTGTTGATATTATCGATACATATGTCTACCGGGTAGGTCTAATGCAGGGTAACTACTCTCTTGGTACTGCTGCCGGCTTATTCAAGGGAATTATCGGACTGTTTCTTATCCTTTCAACAGACAAACTGAGCCGGAAAGTTACTGGGGAAGGAGTGTGGTAATGAGTGCTAAACGTAATGGAATTGGACACTACATCATTATTATCCTCCTCCTTATAACAGCAATTGTAATGGTTTATCCGTTATATAATCAACTTGTTATTTCTCTCACCGGTTCGAAGTATATCGTAGATGCAAGCGGTACCACACTTCTGCCTCATGGCTTTACATTAAGTACGTATAAAAGTGTACTGGCAATTCCCAAGGTTGCACGAGGTGTTTTAAACAGTATTTTTATTACAGCTGCAGGACTTGTGATTAATATTATTTTTACAAGTATGGGTGCCTATGTTTTAACAAAACGGAATTTGTACGGACGGAGTTTTTTCATAACCATGATTGTAATAACCATGATTTTTGAAGGCGGACTCATCCCTGACTATTTTCTTATGAGGAGGCTCCATCTTCTTAATTCATACTGGTCAGTAATACTGTACAAGGCGGTAAATCCTTATTACCTCATTATTTTGATGCGCTTCTTTGATCAGGTGCCTCCGTCTTTAATAGAAGCTGCCCGGATTGACGGTTACAATGAAACAAAGATTCTTTTTAAAATTGTTATTCCTGTCAGTGTTGCCGGAATAGCCACAGTAAGTCTTTTTTATGGAGTCTTTCACTGGAACGAGTATTTCAGAGCAATGATTTACCTGACAGATGAAGGGAAATTCCCCCTTCAGGTTGTTTTAAGGGAATTGCTTATCTCTGCGGAAAAAGCATCCTTCATAGGCAGTATGAATTATCTTAAAGGGACAGCTGCTGCACAGCTTGATATTAAAGCCATAAAAGCAGCGCTTATTATTATATCCATTATTCCGATCCTGGTGTTCTATCCTTTTGTACTCAAGTTTTTTGTCAAAGGCAGACTGCAGGGGTCGGTTAAGGAATAAAAATTGCAGAAAATTTTTTAATCTGCAAAGTTTAATGTTTCAGAGGAGGAATATATGAAACGTTTTTTAATTGTACTGCTTATTCTGGCAGTAATTTCGGGTTTTGTTTTTGCCGCTGGGCAGCAGGATAAAAATTCTACTGCTGCATCTGGTAATACAATTCCGGTTATCCGTATAGTTGGGAAAGATTTTTCCCCTGCCGATGATGTCAATATTCAGTTTCTTGCGAAGGTTCAGGCCGGACTGGAGGAATATACCGGGCAGAAAGTTAAGCTTGAATTGGTAAAAGTTCCAGACGGAGCATACAAGGAAAAACTTAATCTAATGCTAATGGGCGGCGATATCCCTGATCTTATTTACTTTCAGGGCGGTGATGAAGCAATTGCAAAGCAGGGACTTCTGGTAGATCTTAAGCCGTATGTCGATAATTCAGCGGTTATGCAGAAAGTTCTTATGGAGTTTAACAAAAAGAGAATTGCCAATTATCCTTATCTTCTCTGGATTGCTCCTCCCCGGGCCCGAGTAGCTCTTGTACGGGAAGACTGGTTCAAGGAAGCTGGAGGTAAAACACCGGTAACGGTTGATGATTATTACAATCTTTTCAAAACACTGAAAAAGAACCATCCGGATGCTTTTGTAATGACAGATACAGGAAATACAAACCGAATGGATTTTACTTTTGAACAGGCGTTTGGAGAAACAGCTACCTGGATAAAGCAAGGTGGATCTTATGTCTATAAAAAAGTCTCTGATGCGGAAAAAAAGAAACTTGCTTTTTATCAGAAATTGTACAAAGAGGGATTATTTGACAAAGATTACATAACCACCAAGTGGGATACAATGGAAGATAAACTCTATACCAACAAGGTAGCATTGGTTTTTGGTACATCCGGAGTGGTTTGCGATATTTACGATACCAAATTAAAGAAAAATCAGGGTGTCGGCCTTGTTGCACTGCCCCCCGCAAAAGGTGTTGGACAAGGATATGCTGTATCTACAGCAAAAGAAACAAGAGGATGGGCAATCAGTGCTCAGAGTAAGAATCCTGATCTTGTTTTTAAACTCCTTGAGTTTATGGCTACCGATGAGGGGCAG
>QNBL01000326.1 GCA_003641695.1 Spirochaetota bacterium | reverse complement strand
TACTTATTTGCCATACTTAACAGTATCAGTTCATTTTAGATAATTTGCAAGGTTTTTAATAAATTTTAAAATCTTGAAGCAACAGTATAAAATTCCCTGTTACTGTTAGTATGAACGTTACAAGATGGATATCCATACTGCTTGCTGCTGTGTTGACAGTAACAGTACTCATTTTGCAGTTCTCGATCAGTTCAGGGTTGAATACACTGAAGGTTACTATCATGGAGAACAGCAAAAAGGACTCTGATTCGGCAGCAAGTCTGGTTGAACTTTTAGAAGGGCAGGCAAAAAAAATTAATAAATGCCTCGAAGTTACAGCGGAAATGAAAAGCAGAACAGGGGCCCTTCAAAAGCAGATTGCAAGTATGGGTAATTCCTTAAATCTAGTCAGCAAAGAAAACATGTTGCCAAATGATAAGAAAGAGGAACTTCAATACACTGATGACAATCCTGCAATAAAAGATCTCTATGCAGAAGGGAAGGCGCTTTTTCAGGCAGCTCGGTATTCTGACTCAATAGATCTGTATAAAAGACTTCTGATTCTTGACAGTACAAGTACAGAAGCAATTGTCTACTACAATGCATCACTCTTCTATCTGAATCCGGGGGATGAAAGCAATTATTACAGAATACGAAAGTCTCTGGAATCGGCACTGACTAAACAAGACTGCAGAGAGGATTTACAGCAGATTATCAGGGGAGTCTATCGTTCGATCAGTCGGGAGGATGAGGGGAGTGAGTGATAGCAAGCATCTGTTGTTCCTCTTTGCAGGACTTCTTATCCCGGTTTTTCTAATGGCTCTGGATGTTACTCTAGCTGAAATATATCAGTACAATCCCGAGGGAAGTTTACATACTGATGGAATGGTAACAGTCGATCTTTTCAAAAGTCTTTTATCGAAGAATATCGGGCAACCCATTCACTTTTCCTTAACGGAGTCTGCCGATCCACCAAAATCCATTCTGGAAGCAGCTGCTCTGAGCTCGGAAGAAAGCAGAGACATTCTTATGTACGGATTTGTAAAAATAACTGACCGTTACTATGATCTCGAGATCAAACTCTACGATTCTAAGGCAGGAAAGATACAGAAGGTTTTCTATGCTAAAAACAGCCGTGACGAGTATGAAATACTGATAAGTACTATTTCGGACCGTATTATGGAGTATTTCTGTAAAATGACTGGGATCCCTCAGGAGAAGAAAGAAGCTGCAAAAGAATATGGAGTGCTTGCTGGAGAAACAGGACTGGGTTACTGGTTCTCCTTTGAGCCCTGGAGACATCCCCTTATGGGTATTGGCTCGCTCCATGCAAGCGGTTCCCTGACACCTGTTTCACCGTTGTTTACCGGGGGTATTTTCAGTTTTTCGCTGAGCTATGGCATTTCTCTAGAATATGCTCCCGGGATGAACAGGGAAGGGTATGAAAGTTTTTTCTTCCATACACTGCGTTTCGGGCTTCCTGTAACGCTGTCGGCCCGGTGGTACTCAAGGAACAGGGTAATATTGCAGGTAACACCCGGATTGCAGCTGGACATTCTTGTCCAGGACCGGCTGTACGGGAATACGGTAACGGAGAAGAGCGGAGCTTTTTCTCTTTCGGGAGCGCTGGGATATGAATACATATTCGGAGGAAATAATTTTTCCCTCGGAGGGATGATGAGGTTCCATACGGCGTTCTACACAGATGTTCTTTTTACCCTGGAACCTGCCCTGTATGTCCGGTACCGGTTAACCCGGAAAAGGAGTGAGCCATGAAAAGGATGCTTCCCGCGGGAGTTATTCCCCTGCTGTTTCTCGTATCCTGCTCACAAGGGCTTCTGTCTGATCTGAGCAGGGTCATAACGGATCCGGTTGTAAAGGTTCCTAAGGTCGTATCGTTTACAAATGATGATTCGGTAATCGTATCCTGGGATAAAGATCCGGGAGCGGATGAATACCTCCTGTACCGTGCCCGTGATGTGGCAGTTCCCGTGTACGATCTTGTTTACCGGGGAAGAGAATTGACTTTTGAAGACAGGGACACGACAGAAGGGTACAGATATCTCTATACGCTGACAAAGGTACGGGGAACAAAGCTGTTCGGCCCCTCTGACGCGGTGCTCGGCGTAGTGAGCGGGGTTGTTCCGGACAGTCTTGAGGACAACAACACAAAGGATAAAGCCTCGCATCTTGAATGGGACCTGCAGTCGAACCTGTACTATTACCAGGCATACGGTAATGAAAAGCTGATTGATTACGACTGGTACAGTGTTACGCTACCTCCAAGGAGGAAGGCGATAATCGTGATAACACAGGATGGCCTGGCAGGCGGGGCGGCTTCCTGGATGACATACTCTCAGGAGGGGCATTCTTCTGCCACGGTAACAAACGGGGACGGAATAGAAATACCGAATTACACATATGGAGAAAAGACTTTTTACTTCCGTATCTCTCCCAGAGCGTCAGAGTTCGTGAGTGACCTGACCCGGGGAGGGGGAGGTTTTATAAATTATACGGTTTCACTGAATCAGATTACCGGTCTGTGAGAAGGGGGCAGGGATGAAAAAAAGTGTTTCTGAAGTCTGTGGAGTTTTGGCGTTATTGACCGTGGTTATTGTTCTTTCAGGCTGCCCTTCTTCTTCAGGAGGCCTGAATCCTGATCTGCCGGAGGGGGCGTCAGTTGAGAAAAACTCTTCACTGTTTGTTACGGACAGCGGCAGCGGTGTCACATCGTTCAGTACAAACGACACGAAGTATACGGGGGAATACGGGTACACACTATGGACAGAAGGGGATACGTTCTACAGTCCCTTTACGCATCTGGAGGTGACGCTTTCCAAGATGAGCGGGAATGAAGACGCGG
>QNBL01000325.1 GCA_003641695.1 Spirochaetota bacterium | reverse complement strand
CGTCAGATGTCCCACGTCGGTGATATTCATTACATGTTTGACATCGTAGCCGAAATACTCAAGCGTACGGCGGAGGAGATCATCAAAAAGGTAGGCACGAAGATTTCCGATATGAGCATAGTTATACACTGTTGGTCCGCAGCAGTACATCCCCACATGATTATTATCAAGAGTTTTAAAGGGCTGCAGTTTCCTGCCCATTGTGTTGTAGAACTGAAGTTCCATCTGTGCCTCCAAAGACCTGTTTTATTTATAAAAACAGGTAGTCTCATCTCCTGTTTTAACGTATTATAAACAGGTGGATTTAAATGTACGTAAAATACTGGAAAAAATCAATATAAACGGAGAGTTGAAAACCGCTGAACCAATGTCTGCTCATACCACTTTCAAAACCGGAGGAACTGCGGATATTTACTTTCGTCCAGCATCAGCAGAGGATCTTCTGATTGTCCTTGAAGCGTGCAGACGGTACGGGATTCCTTTCTTCATACTCGGCGGAGGAGCAAACATCCTGGTTTCCGACAGGGGAATTGAGGGATGTGTAATCGATATGGGAGCGTTGAATTCTGTGTCCTTCAAAAAAACCGTCTGTCTGGCGGAAAGCGGTTCACAGATCAGTGACGCAGCAGAGATGGCAGCAGAGAAAAATCTTTCGGGTCTTGATTTTATCTATGCAATGCCCGGCAGTACCGGAGGAGCAGTATGGATGAATGCACGCTGTTACGGTAAATCTATATCTGACATTCTGCTTCGTGTACAGTATATTGATGAGGACCTCGAGATCCGGTATCTGGAACGGGACGATATACTCTCCTCCTACGGATATAAGAAATCATTCTTTCAGGGTACAGGCAATATTATCCTGTCGGCTGAGTTTCTTCTTGAAAAGGGCAACAGCACTGATATCCGAAAAATCATGAGAAGCCACGAACTGGACCGCAAAAAAAAGGGACATTTTTCGTTTCCCAGTGCCGGTTCGGTATTTAAAAACAACAGGGATTTCGGCCGTCCCACCGGAATAATCCTTGATTCTCTGGGACTGAAAGGGAAGTCTGTTGGAGACGCCCGGGTAGCGGACTTTCATGGAAATATAATTGTCAACAACGGCAATGCATCATCGAAAGATATTAAGGATCTGATAGATTTGTGCTACACTGAAGCAAAAGAGAAACTAGGTATAGAACTTGAGTGCGAGATACAATTCGTAGGCCGATGGTGAGTTAAGGGGGAGGTGCTATGAGCAGCTGGATAGAACATTTTCGTGAATTTTACCCAATTATGAAAGCCGGCGAGCTAAAAGAGTACCTGGAAGGGATTCCTGTTACGGAACTCTCCGATAACTGGAGGTTTCTGACAGATGACGAGGCCGATATCATATTTAAAAACCTTTCCCCTGAAAAAAAACGGGATCTTATAGTTGAACTTCCGGACTCTGAACAGGAACGGATAATACACTCCCTTTCAGCCCAAAACAAGAAAGAGCTGTTTAAGGAGATGGAACCCGATGACCTGGTGGACATAGTTCAGACAGTAAGCCACGAAGTCCGTAACGCAGTGTGGGAAAGTTTAAGTGAAAGGGCAAAAAAGGAAACCCTTTTTCTCCTCCGTTTTGAGGAAGACGACGCTGCAGGACTTATGACACCGAGATACCTTGCCATAAGAGCTTCGATAAACGTTAAGCAGGCTATTCAGTTTATCAGAAAGAGCTGTGAAGAGGTTGAATTTCTGTACAACATCTATGTTCTGGACAATCTGCAGCGGTTGATTGGAATAGTTTCCATAAAAGATATCCTTGCCGCAGCGGACGAGGTAAAGATTTCCGAGATAATGGATAAGAAGTTTACCGCAGTACGTGAAACTACCGACCAGGAAGAAGTTGCCAAGATACTGGAAGCTAATGACCTGATATCGGTACCGGTTGTAGATCAGAACAACCTTCTCCTTGGAGATATTACCTTCGATGATGTTATAGATGTAATCAGGGAAGAGCAGACGGAAGATATGTACAAGATGGGAGCAATAGCGGGAGCTGCAGACAACTACACCGACATATCCATCTGGGGAATGGTAAAAAAAAGGGTCCCATGGCTTATCATGCTCCTTCTTGTTGGAACAATTACAACAAACGTACTCAAGCACTATGAACATATAATTATGGGTGCCGCATTTCTGTTTATATTCATGCCGGTAATTACCGAGACAGGCGGTAACACAGGAAGTCAGGCTTCAACACTTATTATCAGGGGATTGGCTACCGGTGATATATATTTCAAGGAAATATGGAGTATCATGTTTAAAGAACTTTTAATAGGGTTGATAATGGGGGTTCTTACGGGATGTGTTCTGATTGCAAGAAGCATGCTGCTCCCCCCGGGAATCTGCTTGAATGAAGCCATAGCGGTAGGGGCCTCACTGGTGTTTGTTGTTGTCCTCAGTAACCTGATAGGAACCCTGGCTCCAATGATTATACACAAGCTCGGATTCGATCCTGCAGTTATGTCCGGTCCGCTCATGGCAACGGTAATTGATGTGGCGGGGTTGTCAATCTACTTTGAAACAGCCAGTTTTTTTCTGGGAATCTGATAGGGAACAAGGGAGTTACTTTCAAACCCAATACGCAAACCTGTCATGGTAGAGTTAAATCCTTCCGTCATATTACCGGAGGTAAAAGTTGCTGAAAGACTGAGTCTCCCATGGGGCAGTTCAATCTTCACCCCTCCTTTCACCTGTAGGGTAAGAAAATCCGGATCATTGATATCCGCTGTCAAAGAAAGCCCAAAAGAAGGATATATTCCATTCAACTCAATACTGCCGGCTATACTGCCCCATCTTTTTTCCGGCCCTTTTGGTATTCCGTTCTCTCCT
>QNBL01000324.1 GCA_003641695.1 Spirochaetota bacterium | reverse complement strand
GCTTCTGCAGTTCCGGGAGCCTATATTCTCGAAGCATCTCTGCTAACATCAGGATCTATCTACCGTTGGTTCACAGAGCAGTTCTATATGGGGAGAAGCAATGATGAAAATCCCTTTGCGGCTGCCGATGCAGATGCAACCGAAGCTCCAGCAGGGGCTAACGGACTAATTCTCTTACCCTACTTCAAAGGTTCAGGATCGCCGGATTGGAACCCGTTAGCAAAAGGGTCATTTCTCAACCTTTCATTAAGTACCACAAGGGGAGATATGATCAGGGCTGTCTTGGAAGGCATTGCCGCTGAACTTGCTGATAACCTTAATCTTATTGAAAGACTCTCTTCTTCTGTCAGCTCAGTAAAAGTCTCTGGAGGTCTGACAAGTTTTGATCTTTTCAATAGAATCCAGGCAGATTTTTTCGGTAAACCGGTTATCAGACACAAATTTAAGGAATCGACAGCCCTTGGAGCCTGGTTGAATGCTGCGAAAACTATTGGTATCTATTCATCTTATGATGAAGCATTTTCAACAGCTGTCTTAGGAACCAATCCCGAAATTTATAACCCGGATGCCCAGAATACTAGAACCTATAAAAATTTTCTTAACCGAAGGAACAAAATCCGCACTCTTTTTGAACAGGCAGACCTCTACAGCTTACTTTCGGAATAATATAAATTTACTAAACTACCTTGTAGAGCATTACTCAGATAGGGAGAAATTATTGCACAATAATATTGTGTGCAATTCCAACCTGATTATGAAGGTATCTTAATGCTATCACCATGAAGGGATACCAAACCATCCTGTTCCAGCCCTGACAGTATCTTTTTAAATCTTTCCCGTGACCGTTCCTGACCTTCAAGATTCTTTTCTCCAAGAAAATATTCGTATAACTCATCGCATGTTATACCGGAAATGCTGCCCTCTGAAAGCGTTTTTACTATCCATCCCCTGATTTGCCGGTCTGAACCCTTAAAAGGCGTCTGCTTTGTGTAATGAAAACTTTTCTTTGCAGGATTTTTAAATGTTTTTTTAAGATATACCCCATAATCCATCAATGCGGAATACCATTTCCTCGGATTGGATCTATCCAGGGCTTCTTCTACAAGAGGAAGAAGTTCACGGTCATGAACCCCACTCTGTTCCGGGAAAAAATGATGCAGGAAAACGGTCCGTACATTTGTCTCGATAAAAACCACCGGAATATTATAACTGTAGGTTACCACTGCACAAGCTGTTGCATACCCGATCCCCTTCAATGCGGCAAGAGCATTCGGATCAGCAGGCACGCTTCCGCCATGCTCTTCGATCAGTCTTTGCGCTGCTTCCTTGAGCCAGAGAGCCCGGCGGTTGTATCCCAAACCGCTCCACAAAGATAGAAGCTCCTGTGTTGCTGCTGTCGACAGCTCCCTGAGGGAAGGATACGCGGATAAAAAAAGCGGGAATTTGGTAATAACCCGGTTCACCTGTGTCTGCTGAAGCATTATCTCCGAAAGTAAAACAGCATAGGGGTCATCTGTCAGCCGCCAGGGCAGGTTGTGCCTCCCCTCTTTGTCATAGTATGCATATACTGTTTCCCTGAATTCTTTCATGCTCCCCCAACATTTTTTTTGTTTAAAATTCTTCCGTCAATAATAAGGAGGCCTGCGGTTATCAGGAAAAGGCCACCGAAAGTCTGCCAGGCGGGAGATTCTCCAAGAAACAAGATACCAAGAAACAATGCTGTTACCGGGATTAAAAAGGTTACCAGCAGTAAATTGGTTACCCCCACCCGGGCAAGGAGAAAATAATAGATAAGATAAGCAACTGCAGTACTCAAGAAAGCTAAACCAACAAGGGCAAGAATGGCAGGTGTATGTATAACAGCACTCCAGGGCTTATCAACCAGAAGGACCAGGGGAAGTAAAAACAATGCCGATGTACTCAGCATTCCGGCAGTAAGAACTTTGGGCGAGATATCTTTAAAACGCCGTCCATAGGTTGCTCCGATAGCATAGCACAGAGCAGCAGATATCACCGCTGCACGCCCCTGCAGGGATTGAAGACCGGCAAAATGAGAAAAAGAGGTACTCATCAGAAGAAAAACACCACCCCATCCGAACAGAAGACCGGCAATTTTATTCCGGGTAAGCCGCTCCTGACGGGTAACAAAGTGGCCGATAAGGGCGCCGAAAAGAGGAGCCGCAGCATTAAGAACCGACGCTTCCCCTCCTTCGATGAACTGCTGCCCCCAAACAATTAAACTAAAGGGCACAAAATTATTAACCGTTCCCAATACAATGAATCCTGCGATAACCTTCCTTGAAAATACAACCGGCTCAGATGTGAGTATAATATATAACCACATGAGAAGAGCTCCTCCGCTCACCCGCAGAAAAACGAGGGTAAAAGGGGGGAGATCCTGCAGAATTATCTCATTAAAAAAGAAGGATCCGCCCCAAAGAAGAGAAAGGAGGAGAAGCAGCACCCAGTTAAATATTTTCATTCAGTACTCCCATGAAAAACTATGGTACTGTAACATGGGAGATCTTATAACTCAAGAAGTACAGGATTCTGCCATGCACAGTGAAAAAAAAGCTTCACCTCTGAAGCTGATCCCGGAGTTTCTCCCTGACTAACAAAAACTTCTACGGAAAACTTCTCTATCAAACAAGTGATAATCCATCATTGTCTCCCCGGCTTCATACTACAAAGATACAAGATTGAGTTATCACAACATATTCCCTATCTCAGGGGGCTTCCAAACAGTACTTTCTTAGGGCACATCCTTTACATAAAGCCTGCTTCCTGCAAAGCTCTTTTGCATGCTTTACAATGAGTGCGTGATACTCTTGATATACTTTAGTATTCCGATTCAGAGAGTCTGCAAAAAGTAATGCAATCTCATCATAATCCTCATTTCCGGTTAATAATCCAAGCCTTTTAAAGATTCTTTTC
>QNBL01000323.1 GCA_003641695.1 Spirochaetota bacterium | reverse complement strand
CCGTAGGGATAAGCTGCTCTGAGATCCTCTTTTGTAGTAAAGGGAATTTTCTGAATGTCCTTAAGGCTTTTAAGGTCTTCGGCAGATTTGATTCCCACCCCGTTGAGTCTGTCTTTGTAGAAAGGGGTCTTGAGAGCCGTCTTTACAGCTTTCTTGAACCGAAGAAGCTGCAGTGCTGCAAGAGCTTCTCTGTCCATGGTTTCAATTTCCCGGTCCCTGTATACATCTATCATAACATTCCCGCCTTTTCAGCTGCTCTTCGAAATCCGTCCATTGCTCCGGAAATTACGTTCTCATCCACACAGAAAGCTATTCTGAAGTACTCGGGAACTCCAAAACCTCTGCCGGGAACCGTCAGAATTTTTTCCTGAAGAAGGAGATCCACCATCTTCATGTCATCTCCCCCGGGAGCTTTGACCAGAAGATAGAAAGTCCCTTCCGGAATCCGGAATTCATATCCCATCTCCTTGAGACCCCCGGCAAGCATGTCCCGTTTCTTTTTATAAAGATTAATGTCTACGCTTACTCCCTGGAGTTCGGCTATTGTCCGCTGCATCAGCGCCGGAGCATTTACATAACCGAGGATTCTGTTGCACAGGATTATGCCGTTTATCAGATTGTCGTAATCCTCTGCATCCGGGTTAACTGCCGCATACCCAATCCTTTCACCGGGGATGGAGAGATCTTTGGAATAGGATGTACAGATGATGGCGTTATTGTAATGTTTGAGTACCGGAGGAACCGTAATCCCGTCATAGACTATTTTCCGGTAGGGCTCATCGCTGATCAGGTAAACCGTCCGTCCGATTTCGCTGCTCTTTTTTTTCAGCATCCTGCCTAAAGCAATAATTGTTTCCTCGGGATAGACCCGTCCGGAAGGGTTATTTGGAGAATTGATGATTACCGCTGCAGTTTTTTCGGTTATTGCACCTTCAATGTTTTCCACATCAATATTAAAGTCCTTTTTCCCCGGTACCAGTACAAGACTGCCTCCGTGGTTATCACAGTAGAACTTATACTCCATAAAACAGGGAGTTGAGGCAATAACCGTATCCCCCGGATTCAGCAGGGTTTTCAACACTGCATTCAAAGCCCCTCCTGCCCCCGAGGTCATCACGACGTTATCACCGCTTAAAACCTTCTGCTGCTCGGTTGAGGCGAATTCCGCTACTTTTTGACGTACGTCCGGATAGCCGGCGTTGGGCATGTACGCATGACGGGTTTTATCGGCAGCTTTTTTAAGTAATACCGAATTGAAGTTTTCAGGGGGAAGGGCATGAGGATTCCCCAATGAGAAATCAAATACATTTTCCGCCCCATACTTCGCCTTCAGTTCGCTGCCGGTTTCAAACATCTTCCTTATAAAAGAGGAAGTTTCCATCATTTCGTTTATTCTTTTGGATATCATATATGTTCCTTACGCTTGTTTCCCCTATTAAATCATAAATAAGAAATATGAAAAAGATATTTTTTTGTTGACGTATCCCCATTACTCCTGTAGAGTAACATTGTTGAACCGACTAATCGGTCGGTTGCAAAACTCTACCCCAACTACGGAGTACTGTCAACAAATTTATGTTCCGCGTTTTGGCGGAATTACTTTTTTTTGCAGACCGACCGGACAGTCGGTCTGCCGGGAGGCGCAATGTTTTTAGGTATGCAGGATTTTTGGACCTTTTTAGGGTTTCTGCTCATGATCCTGGCCACTGTTGCCGCCGTTGTATACGGTCTTGTTAACTGGAATAAAGGCGGAATCACCAGGGACGAGGAGGAGGCGGAAAAACGGTGGATGGAAGAGGAGCTTGAGTTGGAAGAAAAAGTTGACGGAGGTGTTTCATGAATCTCTACTTTCTCGTTGTTATTATTGTACTTTACCTTGCTGTAGTCGGGTACATGGGATACAGCGGTTTTAAAAAAACCAAGAACTCAACGGACTACATGCTTGGCGGGAGAGAAATACATCCCTTCGTAATGGCAATGTCATATGGAGCGACCTTTATATCCACCTCTGCAATTGTAGGTTTCGGGGGGCTTGCAGCACTATTCGGATTCAGTCTGTTATGGCTGGCAGTTTTCAATGTGGGGGTCGGTGTTCTGGTTGCGTTTATCGTGTATGGAAAAAGAACCCGGCGCATGGGACTGAACCTGAATGCTCATACCTTCCCGGAACTTTTGGGAAGACGTCTTGATTCAACCTTTATTCAGCGGTTTATGGGAATTATAATATTTGTATTCATGCCTCTGTATACTGCTGCTGTTCTTATCGGTGTCTCGAGAATACTTGAAGGACTTCTCGGTATTCCCTATATCTACTCTGTCGTTATCTTTTCTGTTCTTGTATCCGGTTACGTAATAATGGGAGGGCTGAAGGGGGTAATGTATACCGATGCTCTCCAGGGGACATTGATGTTTGCCGGCATGATCGTGCTTCTCATATTTATATATGCTACCCTTGGGGGAATTGTTCCTGCCCATAAAGCATTAAGTGATATGGCGTCCATGGTTCCTGACAGCCTTAAAAAAATAGGGTCTCTGGGATGGACAAGTTCCCCTGCAGTCGGAAGCCCTCTGTGGTGGACAATCTATTCCTCAGTAGTTCTCGGGGTTGGAATCGGTGTGCTTGCCCAGCCGCAGCTTGTTGTACGGTACATGACGGTCAAGAGCAACAAGGAGCTTAACAGGGCGGTAATAATCGGTGCAATTTTTATCCTTATGACTGTGGGAACCTCATTTATAGTCGGTGCTCTTTCAAACGTATACTTCTACAAAACAACCGGAGCTATATCCATTGCAGCAGCCAAGGGGAACTCCGATAAAATTATTCCTCTGTTTATTAAAACTGCAATGCCCACGTGGTTCGGTTACCTGTTCATGCTGGTCATTCTTTCTGCGGGAATGTCCACTTTGAGCTCCCAGTTCCATACGATCGGAACCTCCAT
>QNBL01000322.1 GCA_003641695.1 Spirochaetota bacterium | reverse complement strand
GGGTACAGGGTATTCATCACCCGTCCGGTAAGTGTTATTCTGCTTATCCTTGCAGTTGCATCCTTTGCTGTCCCCCTTATGCAAAACAGGAAAAGCTCACAGGCAGAAAAACAAAAGTAAAGTATACCAGGGCAGGAAGCTGGACCCTCCCACCCGGTTAATCTGTACAATCGGGTTTGCCCGCTTCGCTGGACAAACTAAAAAGGAGCCATTCGGCTCCTTTTTAGTTCTATATGCAGACGGCATGAGTCAACAGTTATGCTGTAATGCTGTTCGCCCTTTTTAAAACTTTGATATTAACTTCATTATGTTTCTGATTCCGCTTGGAAACTGCAATCTTTAAAGCATCAATAATATTATCAAGGGATACCAGTTCAGGCTTTACAGCCTGAAGGCGCCCGATTGCTGCCATGTTTGCAGCCATCTTACTCCCCTCATCTTCAGCAATATCATTCGCTTTAATCGCAATGACTTCTATATCATCCCGCTCAGGTTTAAAGTCAATCAGGGAACTATTATATAAAAGCAAGCCCCCTTTCTTTAAACGGGGTTCAAATTTCCTCATGGATGGTCCGTTCATTGCAACGACAATGGTGGGATGGGGGACTACCGGGGAACCGATAGGATTGTCTGAAATAACAACAGAACAGTTTGCTGTCCCCCCCCTCATTTCTGCACCATAACTGGGGATATGTGAAACATGCTTACCCTCTTTCATGGCAGCAAGACACAGCAGCTTACCAGCCATTATAACTCCCTGCCCTCCGAATCCTGCTACTATTATTTCTTCATGCATAATCTTTTTCCTCCAGCCTTTTAAAGATCTCTAAAATTGCCAAGCCTATAGTACGGTTCCATGACCTCTTTTACCCACTCAGCTGATTTTACCGGACTAATGCCCCAATTTGTCGGACACATTGACAATACCTCAATAAAAGAGTAGCCCTTACCCTCTATCTGGTTTTGGAGACCTTTTTTTATCGCTCTTTTAGTTTTTAGGACATGCTTTACATCATAGACTGCACACCGCTCAATAAAAACCGGAGATTCCAGAGTATTTACGAGCTCACATCCCCGGATAGGAAAACCCACATCGGAAGTATCCCTGCCGTAAGGGGTGGTTTTCGTTATCTGATTTTCCATGGTCGTCGGGGCCATTTGCCCGCCTGTCATGCCGTATATGGCATTGTTCATGAATATGGTGGTAATGTTTTCCCCTCTGTTTGCTACGTGGATGGCTTCTCCGGTTCCAATAGCCAGAAGATCTCCATCCCCCTGGTAGGAAATAACAACTTTATCTTTATGAACCCTTTTTAATCCTGTAGCAACAGCCGGAGCTCTTCCGTGGGCAGCTTCACAACCATCCACATCTATATAATTATACAGAAGAACCGAACATCCTACAGGAGCCACTATAATGGTATCATCCCGGATACCCAGTTCATCAATTACTTCCGCAAGTATTTTGTGGACAATACCATGACCACAGCCGGGGCAATAATGCGTAGGAACATCAACCAGAGATTTCGGCCTGTCATATACATATTTAAAATCTGCTGTTTTAGCCTCCATAACTTCTCACCTTCCTTATTATTTCTTCTGAGACAGGGAGCATCCCCCCTGTACGGCCGTAAAAATCAATCTTTGCATCATCCTGTACTGCAAGGCGTACATCCTCAACCATTTGACCGAGGCTCATCTCGACAGTTAGAACTTTCTTTGCTCTTTCAGATACGGCTTTAAGTTCTTTGTACGGATAGGGCCACAATGTCAAAGGGCGAAACAAACCTGCTTTTATCCCTTCTTTTCTTAGTTCTGTTATCGCAGAACGGCTGATTCTGGCACTGGTTCCATAGGCTACAATAACATACTCTGCATCATCAAGGAGGTAGGATTCGTACATTACTTCATTAGCCTCAATCTCCTGATAGGTCTTCTGCAGTTTTAAATTATGTTTTTCAAGCAAATCTTCAGGTGTTAAACGCATTGACGCAATAATATTCGGTTTCCGTCCCTTTGCCCCCGTTAAAGCCCAGGGTTTTTTAAAGTTTTTTCCGCTTGGTTTCGGCAGCGTAAAAGGCTCGGACATCTGGCCGAGGAAACCATCCCCAAGAATCATGACAGGGATGGAATACTGATCTGCAAGGTCGAAAGCTTTTACTGTCATATCTGCCAGCTCCTGAACACTTGCAGGGGCAATAACCAGAACACGGTAATCACCGTTTCCGCCTCCCCTTGTAGCCTGAAAGTAATCGGCCTGGGATCCTGCTATGTTACCCAATCCCGGTCCGCCACGCATCATGTCTACAATAACGCAGGGGAGCTCTGCTCCTGCTATGTATGAAATCCCTTCCTGCTTAAGACTGATTCCGGGGGATGATGATGAGGTCATAGCCCGTGCCCCTGCTGCAGAAGCACCAAACACCATATTAATGGCTGCAAGCTCACTTTCAGCCTGCAAAAATGTTCCTCCCACTTCAGGAAGCCTTTTGGCCATGTAGGCAGGTATCTCATTCTGGGGAGTAATTGGATAGGCAAAATAATATCTGCATCCTGCGATTATTGCTGCTTCCCCAACCGCTTCATTTCCTTTCATAAGTATTTGATCACTCATAACAATCACCCTTCCACATATTTGATAATTCGAATAGCTGATTCAGGACATATAATGGCACATGACCTGCACGTTGTACATGCTTCCTCATTGACACAGACCGCATACGCAAGCCCCTGCCGATTGAATCTTTCACCTATTCCCATAATATTTTCGGGACATACTGCATTGCACAGCATACACCCCTTACACCGCTCGACATCTACTATTGGTTTTCCCCGCATGAAAGCTCTCCTTTCTTACAGTATTCATTATATGATACACCGTTTTATTATATAAAACAAGTTTTTCTTTGTATCATTTATCGGTTCTCACCCGATAAACCTATCATACTTAGCCC
>QNBL01000321.1 GCA_003641695.1 Spirochaetota bacterium | reverse complement strand
TCTTTTTTCTCGATACTTTTAATGCAAATCACTGGTATCAACTGAAGGCTGAAATAGCCTACAACGATAGGAGAAAGGGTAAATTATTCTGCTCTCTTCAGTTTGAAGAATTACCTGAAATCAAAGGAGATACTAGTGTATATAACGAAGATCCCGCAGATCCCACAAAAACAGGAACACCAGCAGGATCTTATAAAGATGCTGCCGGTCTTGCCTCAAAGATATTAACCATCAGTATTGGTTATAAGTATCAATTTTAGCCAATACTTCAATTCTTTTGCAGCGATAATCAAATTTTAAAAGAAATCAGGAAAAAAGCTTTTAAGTAGATCATCAGGGGGGTCAAGCAATTCAAATTTTCTATTCTTTATAAACCATAATCCACCGAAATTATATTCTTCAGGATCCTTCACAAGAGAGACCTTAACCGGATTTTCCACAATATATTTAAAAGCGGCAATCAGCTGTCTATAACTACGTATAACAACGCTCTTAAAACGGTCATACCAGACATGCCCTTTTAAATCATATTTCTTGTTGTAACTTATTGCAAAAACGCTTAAAATCCATTGCATTATCTCTGAAAGACCGGATGCTCCCTTCGGTTGTATTAAAAAATGTATATGATTATCCATGATAACAAAATTTCTCAACTTGAAATTATATTTCTTCTTCGCCCTAGCAACCACAGATAAGAATAAATCCTTGTTTTCCGCTGAATTAAATATAAACTCACCCCTGTTTGCCCTTGCTGTGATATGATATTCGGCATCCACATAGATTTCTCTTGCTTTCCTCATATATTTATATACACAAAAAAAATCTTTACTGCTTCAGCAATTTGTATAAAGTTATATTCAGAAGACCGTAGACCTAAAGAATCTCATCCTCATACGGCGGGTCAGCTCCTTTTCTTGAACAGGTAACAGCTGCACATTTTGAAGCAAAGGAAAGACCTTCTGTTAGCTGATCAGCTGAAATAGTGTCCAGAGCTTCTAAATTCAGTAGCTCATTTTTATAGAGCCAGGCGATAAGCCCTGCATGGAAAGTGTCCCCTGCACCAACGGTATCGACTACCCGTACCTCCGTCCCCATACAAGAAACCTCTTGATCACCCTTTAATGCAAAAGAGCCTTCAGCTCCTCTTGTTACCACCACAAGGGCAGGCCCGAAAGACTTTACAGACTGCGAGGCCTCGTCAAGACTCTTTCCAGGATAGAGCCACTTAAGATCAACATCGCTGATCTTTACTATTGATGAGAGCGCGAATAAACGATTACATCGGCTTCGAAATTCAGCCTCATTTTTTATCAATCCGGGACGAATGTTCGGATCAAAAGACAGGATCCGTTTCCCGTATTCCTGTTTTATTAACGATTCAATAACAGTTGCACCTGGTTCCATTAAAAGAGAAATTGACCCGAACATCAATGCCTTCACAGAATCCGGAAAACTCTCCGGCAGTTCGTCTGAGCCAAGGCTGCAGTCAGCAGTTCCAGTAGTATAAAAAGCATATTCTGGATCTTTTCCGGCTGAAGTTTTTACAAATCCCAGGGTTGTAGGCTCTGTACCTCTCTGGGTAAATGATAAATCTACTCCGTTCTCAACTAACCCGTTAATGAGCATCTGTCCAAAAAAGTCTTTTGAAATTCGCCCCAGGAACCCAGCAGGAACACCAAGTCTTGCTATCGCGATGCAGGTATTAAAGGGGGATCCTCCACTATGAGGAACAAACGCCTTTTCTCCGTTTGTGGTTTCTCCGGAAAGCATATCTATCAATGCTTCTCCCAGTACAATAACCAATGTATATTTACCTCCCGTTCTGTTTTAAACCTCTCTCCAGAGCAATTTTTCCTGTTCTGATTGATTCAAGAATATTATAATCTTTAAGAAGATTAATTGCACTATCTATGGAGGATGTATTTCCGGTAATCTCCACTATCCATATTTCACCTGAAGAATCCAGAATCCTCCCGTTTATCACCCCAAGGATTTGAAGAATTTCACCTCTTTTCTCCCCGGGGACCTCTATCTTTACCAAAGCATGTTCACGTTCGATAATATTTTCCTGCTTGATATCCCATACCTTAATCACATGAACAAGTTTCTGCAGTTGTTTACGTACCTGCTCCAGCACCCCGTCATCGCCCTGGACAACAATTGTAAACCTGCTCTTTCCAATCTGATCAGTTGACCCCACCGACAAGCTTTCTATATTGAATCCCCTGCGGGAAAAGAGTCCGGATATTCTAGTCATGACGCCCGGTTCATTATCACAAAGTATTGATATAGTATGATTCATTTTTATCCTCCTATTTAACCTGATCGAGAAGATTTGTGCCTGTTACCATTGGATAAACATGAGCATCTTCTTTTATGATACAATCGATAACAGTAATTCCATTGTGAATATCGCTTTCTTCAAGGGCAGACTTCAACTCTTCCCTGGATTCAACTCTGAACCCTTTTCCTCCAAGACTTTCTGCCAGAATATCAAACCTGATAAACGTATCAAACATGGATGCATCAAAACTTTTGTCGTAAAACTCGTCCTGCAGCTGTTTAATCATCCCAAGGCTGGCATCGTTCATTACCAGAGCTATAACCGGTATTTTTGACGCTGCAGCTGTAGCAATTTCCTGACACGTCATGGTAAAAGAACCGTCCCCGGCAACCAAAACAACGGTATCATCAGGCCTGCCTACCTTTGCTCCAAGAGCTGCAGGAAGTCCGAAACCCATCGTTCCCAGACCTCCGGAAGTTACAAAGTTTCTCCCTGCTTTCACCTTACTGTAAAGAGCAGCAAACATTTGGTGCCTGCCTACATCAGTAACGAGAATGTGGTCGGGAATTATCTCCTCAACCATTTTCAGCACACTGGGAACAGAGAACCCTTTACTGTCTTCTGAACGGAGAGGATGATCTTCGGCTACTTTTCTCAGATGCTTTATCCACTG
>QNBL01000320.1 GCA_003641695.1 Spirochaetota bacterium | reverse complement strand
GTTCAAGTAGAAATAGATTCGAGTGTAATAAAATCATTAAATCAAGAAAGTGAGCCGCAGTTTCTTAAATTAAGCTTTTTGAGGCTGTTTTTATCTTTTTTAGTTGCGAAACCAGCAACACCTTCTTTTCCGAGCATGGCATTATTGAATTTTATACGCACGTACCCGGCACGGGTGAACGCCAGAGAATCGCAGACACGTCGTATAGAATAAATTATGTCTTTCCGGAAAGGTTCTTATTCTGTCTTGGAATTCCGCCTTCAAAGAGCTTATGCGACGTTTGATCCATAACGCATGCACCGCACTTGTCAGCATATATGCGGGGGAAGAAGGCCATATATGCCGCCAAGTGCTCCATTTGCGTGTATGCAGCTCTGTAAACCTCAATAGTGAAGGCATGCTTGCATGCTTCGCTACACTCCGGGCTTCGCCCTCCGAAACGAGCAAGCTCGTGACTGTCGGTACTGTAGGTGGTAGCGGGCATACATCATGCCAGGACACCTGTCATGCTGAATGCTAAATCTCCCCCGGAAGATGCCCTGAAATACAGGGCGGTCAACTTTACATAAGAATATTATGCGACGTGCGGTACCTCCCGCTTTGCGGGTCCCTCCGTACATCGCATACGATATTAGCTTATGCAAAGTTGACCTAAAATCTGCCGTGGGAGTCCTGCACTGCAGGGGGTCGGATAATTGCTTTCTCCCCTTTTCCGGAGTACCGGAAAACCGAAAGCAACAATCCTTCAAGGTATGATAGTGACAGCGTAAGAGCACTCCACCGGTCATACTTCCCGTCTCCGTTTATGCTCCCGCAGAAAGCATTCTGCATTCTTCTACGCCTCCATAATATCCTATCCGCAGTCAATGTCATGGAGTCGTTGTTTCCGGAAGAAGCCATACGCAAAACAAGTTGCGTACGGCTCTTTCCGGTTGAGTTTTTTCACACCGTTTGACAAAATATCCAAGACATGGTACCCTATAAAAAATAGGATTAGATGCTTAGCCTATTATACTTATTTTTATTTTAGCTGTTTAAAGACAAAAAAACGCATCATCTCCAAGGAGTTTTCAAAATGAAAAAATATACTGTTCTACATATCCAGAAAAATAAAACCGGTACGCATTCCCAGAAGCTCGATGAGCATATCAGACGAACCTTTACTCCTAAAAATATAAATCCTGAACTATCCCATAACAACCGTCAGCTGATCGGAGATCCGGCAATGCCGATTCATAAAGCTGTGGATGATTTCATAGAGAAAAATTACAGCTATAAAACAAAAACCGGTAAGGTTAGAAAAACTCGCTCAGATGTCATCCGTTCTGTAAATATAATATTAAGCGCAAGCTCTGAGGTGTTCTATAATCCTAAAACAGAAAATATCACAAATACTCCTGAAAAACTGATGCATGACTGGACAGCTGCAAATTTGTCTTTTCTCCAGCAGGAGTTCGGGGAAAAATGCATTTCCGCAGTTCTTCACATGGATGAAATTACCCCGCATATACATGCGACAATTGTTCCGCTGGTCAAAACGGAACAGGGGAATAAGCTGTGTGCTAAAACTTTTATTTCCCGTGCAAGAATGTCCGAATTGCATGACTTTTATGCGGAAGCAGTTAAATCGTTAGGCATAGAGCGTGGAGAACGAAGAGATAAGAACCGGGAACATGTCAAATTCCACAAGGTAAGATACAGCCTGAGGGAATTACAGGAGCAGCATGAGATGATGGAAAATAAGAATAAAATTCTGGAGGATGAGCATCGCCTAAAAAAGCAGAGGATGAAAAACTTGAACGAGCATTACTTCAGCGAGAAAAGATTATCGCAGATGAAGTTAATCGGCTTGCAGAATATGAATTGCTTGAGAGAGGAATTAAGGAATCTAAACGAAAGCAATCAAAGCTTAGAGCACAGATTAAAAAGCTTACAGGCTGTATCACCGAAAAGCTAAAAAAGAGCTCCCGTTATATCAGGAAAGAATATTTAAGCCGGTTTGAAAAAGTCGTGCGTATTGTGAGTAATAATTTTTACCGGAATAAACTTTATCACACCTGTACCCTGGAAAATAAACTTTACCAACCCCGCAAAGAGGAGCAAAGAGTTCGTATTACCAGCAGAGAGGAAACCAAACCTTCAAAATCAATCAAAATAAGGATGTGAAAAATGACAGATGAGAAAATACAACAGTGTAAAATAGGAATGCAGTACGGCATCGAAAAGGAGAAAACAAAGTCTGGTTTTTTCAATATCAGAGGGAGGTGCCTGAAATTAATTGATATTGACGGCTTTGAGCAGGATGATCTGGAAGATGCAGACACCGGCAAAAAAGTCCGTGTAACCACAATAATGTTCAAGGGATATACTACGCAGATTCCTGACCCAGACAACCGTATATATAATTTTTTGCACCATGCTTTGGAAGTTCGGAATATTCAAGCATTAAACGATTAGGCCAACACTTTAATAAATGACAAAAAAGCCGGTAAAAAAGAATATCAAAGTTAAAAAATGTTGAGGACATTGAGCTTGCTATGATCCGAAGCTGGCTTAAACTGCCAATGGAAAAGAGAACCAATTTCCTACGAAAACGCCACCCCAACGGCGGATCATCCGTTTAAGCACTGCACGGGTGAATTGTCCATGAATCGCAGATACGTCGTATTAAGCCTGATTCTGTCTTTCCGGAAAGGGGTTAATCTGCGATATTCGCAGATTATTTTGTTGAATGTTGCAAGGCCATATCCAGTATGGTTGTAACTGCTGTTTGTCTATCTTTCGGTAAGTTGCGTATAGCCTCAAGTTTACGTTCAAGTGTTGACTTTGGCCCTGTTTTTTTTATTTCTTTTGGAGTCTCATAAATAAATTCATCCGTGGAAACTCCAAAAAAATCAGCAAATTTCTTAACAACATCAATTGTTGGATTTGGAGCTCGTGTTTCAAAATACGATATCATTTGGC
>QNBL01000319.1 GCA_003641695.1 Spirochaetota bacterium | reverse complement strand
TCCGGATAAAGAGAATGAGCATGTCGATAAAGACAGAAGCTGGATTAATGGATTTTTATAGATCCCTCCGATGATTTTGGAATTCAGAAAAGTTTTTTTGCTTCTTCCCATAAAATGTTCATCTCCTGTGGCGTGGTGTCGGTGAGATTATTTCCTTTTTCAAGCAGCTGTTCTTCAACAAACCTGAACCTTTTATAGAATTTCTGATTGGTATGGTGCAGCGCCTCAGCAGGATCGATTCCATAAAATCTTCCGGCATTCACAATGGAAAAAAGGATATCTCCAAATTCATCAAGCATCTTCGATTTATTGTTTTCATCGAGTACATCCTTGAATTCATCAATCTCTTCGTGTATCTTTTTAAATACACCTTCAGGATCTTCCCAGTCAAACCCTATTTTAGACACTTTTTTTTGAATCTTGTAAGCTCTTTCCAGGGGAGGCATGGATAGGGGGATTGAATCAAGAAGTGTATTTTTTTCAGCCCGATTTTCCAGAGTAATTTTAATAGTATTCCAAATATCAATAACTTCTTCCGCATTGTCAACCTTAAGATCACCAAAGACATGTGGATGTCTGCGTACCAGTTTTTGTGAAATACCGTTTATTACTTCGTATACTTTTATTGATTCTGTCTGCTCAAGAATATATGAAACCATTACAACCAGGAGATAGAGATCTCCAATCTCTTCTGCAAGGTTTGGAATATCACCATTACTCAGAGCGTCAATTGATTCGTACGTTTCTTCAATAATATGAGGAAGCATGGATTCCACAGTTTGTTTTCTGTCCCACGGACAACCGTCAGGACTCCTGAGTTCCTTAATAATATCCAGAAGGGTGGAAAAGGCTTTAACCGGATCTTCGTGATAATTAAAAACTTTCAAGCTAAAAACTCCTTATAAAATAATAAAAGGGACAAAACGCCACCAATAGAAGTAGACAGAATATACATTATCGGAAGTAGAATGAAGGGTAAAAATTATCATCTTTCTACTCAAATGCACTCCCTGCAGTCCGCACAGCTACTTATTTTTACTGCTTACCCGTACAAAAATCCAGAGAAGAATGACAGACGTAATAAGCGGCGGAAAGATATTTACGTTACCGTTAACCTGTGTCAGATAATCAATGACACCCTTAAAAGCATATTCCAGAATACCTCCAAGATAGGAGCCGATAAGGGCAACAATAAGTGCTCCGACAAACTTTCCCGGTACTGAGGTATTTTTCATAAGAAAATAAGAAATGAGTGCAACTCCGAATCCTATGATGAGGTAAAAAAGTCCAATGGTAAAATAATATCCGAACAAGAAAAACTCCTTACTGTTTAATTAAAACCTATATGATCCTATATACAAAACGCTGCTGTGTAAAGCGGTGTCTGTTGTAAGACCATAGGTCAATGCAAAGAAAGCTACACGATAGTGAGAAGCAGGTTCAAAAATATCTGGATCATCGGTCGAGAAATCAAGCAGTGAAAAATTCTCGGTAACTGGTACTCCAGCAGCATCATTGCCCAGGTATCTTGAAAAATAGAGAGTTTGGGAAGTATCAAAATCATTTTTTATATAGCTATTCGTTCCATCCAGATAAAGAGAGATAAAAAAATTTTGAGTAGTTGCAGCGGATAGTGGAAAAGAAGGAGGAGTATCTCTCTCAAGTTCAGCGTCTGACAGGTAAATTCTCCGATAATGCTTCATTTGATTCCAGTTCCTGTTAAGAAGATTTCCAATAACTGTTTCAGTTAACTCCAAAGCAGCATCGTTTTTTATTTGATCATCATAACTAAACGGATCAAGATTATCATCGTTATATATTCTGTAATATATATCATACCCGAGAACCAGAAAAGAATCCGGATCATTGCGGGAGTCGTGGGAAAAGGTTATCGGAGATGTAGAGGAAATTGAAGTAACAACAGGCTCATACAATACCGGATAGGAATCAATACCGCAGGACGAGAAGGTCCATAATAATAAAACTAGTCCTACTCCCCTGCCCTTTTTAAAAAGAAACCTGTAAAGTTCACGTGGCCGAAGAATCATTCTTCTCATCGATAAGCTCATAAATAAGTACCGGCTTGTTTTTACCCTTTACACGAATATTATCCAGTTCTCTGACTACCATCTTATCTTTGACCAGTCCGTAGGTGTACTCACTGATAATTATATTTGTACGGTACTGTTTATTGGTTCCCTCCAGCCTTGCACCAAGATTTACGTTGTCGCCTATGAGGGTGTAATCCATTCTTTGCTGGGAGCCCATATTCCCGACGGTCATTTTGCCGGAATTAAGCCCGATACCTATGTTAATCTGTTTATCCTCGGGAAACTCCTTGTTAAGCTGTCTGAGGGCTTCCATCTGCTCCAGGGCACTTTTACACGCAAGTAACGCATGATCTTCCTGTTCCAGTGGTGCTCCCCAGAAACACATTATGGCATCACCTTCATATTTATCCAGGGTCCCCCCGTAGGAAAGAATAATATCAGTCATTGCCGAAAGATATTTGTTAAGAATCTTGACAAGTTCTTGCGGCGTCATGCTTTCTGAAAGTGTTGTAAAACCGCGTATATCCGAGAAAAATACAGTCAGGTTTTTATCAACTCCTCCAAGCTCCGGGGGATTTTCAAGAATTTGGTCTACAACTGCGGGGCTGACATAGGTTCCGAACATGTTACGGATCCTTTTTTTGTCTTTTTCTTCGGTCATAATTCTGTAGATGATGATTGAAATCAGACTGAAAAAGGTTGCAACTGCAGGAGCGGTGAAATCCATAAGATATGCATAAACATCAAATAACTGTGAATCTGCTATAAAAAGAGCAGCTATGAGCACTATGGTGGCGACAAAAGCCCAGATTGTTGAAAGTCGCGATGCCAGAAAAGCTACCAAAAGTACCATAAAGAGAATCACCAGTGCATTTACCCAAAACGGCACTTTGATCAGAAAGTTGTTCATGAGGATCGTATTAAGGGCG
>QNBL01000318.1 GCA_003641695.1 Spirochaetota bacterium | reverse complement strand
TCTAACAGCCTCATTCCTCTTTTTCAGCGGTTCCAGATTCAAATTCCCGGCAGTCCCTGTACTGGTACGGGTTGTAATTCCCTTTACCGGATCACCACTGGTTACCCCTTCCAGATTTAATCCTACCTCTCTGTAAGCATCTCTGAAACTTTTCCCCTCCGAAACAAGCTTTAGAGCCGCATCGGTAGCAAAAATTCCGGGAGTAAATGCCTTAAGGAGGTTCTGTGCGTTTACCTCCAGTTTATCAATGGTCAATCCCATAATACCTACACATTGCAAGGAAAGATCACACCCTCTCAAGAATGGTTCCTTTGTTTCCTGAAAGTCCCTGTTGTAACCGGAGGGGAGGGAACGGATAATGTTCTTCACCTGTGCAGCATAGGCTGAAACCGATCCTGACTTGGCCCTCATAAGCTCCAAACCGTCAGGATTCTTTTTCTGGGGCATAATGCTGGATCCTGAACACAGCTCTGGCGGAAGGGTAAAGTAGGCAAATTCAGGAAGTGAAAACAGGATAAGATCCTGAGCCATCTTACTTAAGCTAAGCAGCGTCTGATCCAGGGCTTCAAGAATAATTGATTCAAACTTCCCTCTGGAATTATTAACGTACAGAACATTGTTTTGAATCCTGGAAAACCCGAGGAGTTCAGCTGTGTACTCCCTGTTCAAAGGAAGGGGAACACCGTAACTTGCTGCTGAACCCAGGGGGCTCTGATCAATAATATCCAAAGAATTGAATACGAGTTTGAGGTCATCGGAAAGCTCTTCAGCAAAAGCACCTGCCCACAGCCCCACAGAGGAGGGCATTGCAATCTGCATATGGGTTCTTCCGGGCATGGGCACCATTTTATTTGTTTCGGCAAAAGAAATTAATGAATCTATCAAGCCGGTCAACTCTCCTGCAAAGGAGAAGAGGAAGTCCCTCGCCCATACACGCAAAGCAGTAATTACCTGATCGTTCCTGCTTCTGCCGGTATGAATTTTTTTCCCCGCTTCTCCTGCAGTATTTGTAAGATAATTTTCTATTGCAGTATGGCAGTCTTCATACTCTTTTTTTATGGAAAAGTTATTCTGCTCTTTAAGCTTGAGAATTTCCACCAGCCCGTTCTTTATGGAATCAAGCTCACCATCCGACAGAATGCCTATGCTGTGAAGCATGATCCCGTGAGCGGCACTTGCAATACAATCAGAAGTCACCAGTTTTTGATCAAGCTCAAAATCTCTTCCCACTGTAAAGTCTTCCATTAGGGTATTCAACGTATACTTTTTCTGCCAGAGTTTAGCCATAATATTCTCCCATACAGCCAACACTACCTTGTAACAAAATGGTTTGTCAATCACAGCGTGTTTGTTGACAAAAAGAAAAGTAATGGACTACCATGCTCACATGGAACTTTACAAGAAACTGTACGATGCGGTAAAAGCAGCATCAGAAACTGTCAAAATAGATACCATACAGATAGGGATAAGCTATACAGCTGTTACCACCTCCGACGGAGGATGCGGGCTCTCCTTTACCTTTCTGGGGAAAAGGGAATCCTGTACTGTAGTCAAGGATCCCATGGATTATGAAGGCAGCTATGCAGAAAAAGCATTGGGACTTCTTTTCAGCAGCGAAATTGTCGAACGCTCTGTTGCAATAGCTCTGGTAAACGCCCTTAACTATTCAAAAGCCGACTCCATGGAAACTGATTCAGGAGCACTGCTTAGGGATCTGAAGATACAACCCCGGGGGAGGATTTCCATGGTAGGGTATTTCGGCCCTGTTATACGGGAATTGGAAAAAATGCAGGTGCAGACGGAGATTCTGGACAGCGGCCGGGATATAGGCCATAAAGAGGCTTTCTACCGTAACCTTAAAGAGGGAAACACTGAGGCCCTGATCCTTACCTCCACAAGTATTATAAACGGCAGTACCGAGGAGATTCTGGATAACCTGGCCCCCGGGATTCCCTGCGTTATGCTCGGTCCCACAACTCCAATGATCCCCGAAAGCTTCAGGCATCTGCCGGTAAACATCCTTGCGGGGACTGTCCCTCTTGATTTCGAAGGGGTATTCAAAGCTGTCCGCCACGGCAAGGGAACACCTGTTATACAGAAATCCTGCAGGAAGGTATATACTACTCTATAACGGCAGGCATAAGCGGTGGAAAGACAGGATCCCAATTTCTCTGCAGATAGATAAATCTTTTTAGGTAGGCTGAAACAAAAGAACAGTCAGTTTCTTTTTCAAAGATGACAAATACCGACCATGAAATGTCATCACCGGAAGGTTTATAGCGATAGTAGAACACCTCCCCGACTGGCTTGAGCAAATAGGGGGTATCTGTAAAGAGATACCCCCTGTAGTCACCGCATGATTTTTGCTTCCATTCTTCGGAAATTAAAAAGTTTTCCGATGTAAACAGCACCCTTACCCTGGAATTCTGATACCTGTATATCCCGGTAAAGACCCGTATGGCATTAGGATATATAAAAGGAAGCCCCGAAGACTCATCAGGTCCTTCTTCAAGGAAGACGGGAAACTCAAGAGCAAAACTTGATACAGAGATCAGGGCGGATAAAAATAAAACAAGAAATATTTTTTTTTGACCGCTATTCAACAGTAACACTCTTTGCAAGGTTTCTCGGCTGATCAACATTCCTGTCAAGTTCCAGGGCTGTATAGAAGGCGAACAACTGAAGCGGGATCACCATAAGGTATGGATACACAACAGGATTTGCTGCCGGGATCCAGATAACATCATCCGCAATAGCTTCAACCTCTTGATCCCCCTCTATCGCAACAGCAATTACCTTTCCGGCTCTGGCTTTAACCTCCTTCATGTTGTTTATTACTTTATCCCTCAGCTTGTCATTGGGAACAAGGAATAAACTGGGAGTCTGTTCATTTATCAGCGCAATTGGTCCGTGCTTGATCTCTGCTGCACTGTACCCCTCTGCATGGATGTAGGAGATTTCCTTGAGCTTCAAGGCTCCTTCCATTGCCACAGAGTAGTT
>QNBL01000317.1 GCA_003641695.1 Spirochaetota bacterium | reverse complement strand
ATCCGCTGATTGTCACCATTTCCAAAATAGTACTTAACCGGGTTATCCGGAAGTTTTAATCCGGTTATGTCCATTCCGTCACCCAGAGCAGCATCGACCGGGATCCATCCGACTCCATCAATATAAAACTCGGACCACCAGTGTTTCCGGGTCTGCTTGTTTCCGTAAACCAGGTAGCCGGCCACTGTTCTTGCGGGAACCTTGGCACTTCTGGTTAAGGAAGTAAAAAGAATAGCATAGTCATAGGCATCACCCTTCCGTTTGCCGATAGCCTCCAGGGGAGAAAGGCTGTCAGAATCCTGATCATACTCCAGCCTCTTTAATAAATAGTTGTATATTTTCTCTGCTTTGATGTACGGATTCTTTTCCCGCTTTGTTACCGAGTACGCAATATCGCTGATAGTCTTATCCTTCACAGGAGTAAATATGTTTTCATCTGTATAGTAGGTATAGAGCTTTCGCTCTGTGTTATAGTTTTTGTTTATCCTCTGAGCATTGATATCAGTTTCAACCGTATATCTTTCAAACCAGTAGGTGTGGGAAAATTTGTACTGTATCCAGGGTTCAATATTTTTTATCTGATACATCATGAGCCCCTTGTAATTCTCCCACATAGGGTTCGGATCAAATACAGCTTCTATACTGCGCTGAGCCTGATTCCTGTAAACCCCGGGGATCCACAGTGTTATCTCCCCGGTATCCCCTTCTTGAACGATATCAGAGATAGCGACACTGTATTGAATCTGATACCCTCTCTTCTGTCCATAAAGTTTTGTTCCGTAAGGATTCACAACTTCAAAATAGACAAAATTACTTTCCCCGCGGTCAGTTTTAACCTTGAGTGCACCCGAGGTTGCACCGTCCGGAACGAAAATAATAATCCTTTGGCTGCTCCATGACTTGTAATCAAAATCAAGAGATGAGCATTCTATAAAATTATCCTCACTGGTATCCTCCTTTTCGGAACTGCCGGAATAAAAACTAAAGAATACCTTTCCTTCTCCCTGGGATAATCCAAAATTAAGCCCTTCGATAGTCACTTCCTGCCCGACAGATCCTTTAATGGGCGATATATTTCTGATATAAGGCTCCCCGGGCTTAGCCGGCCCTTCTATAACAACAGGAACATACTCCTTGTTTATAAAAAGAGGACCGTTGCTCTTTCCTTCCCCGGTCCTGACAAAAAGTCTTCCGGATTTCACATCATCAGGAACCTCGAGGACGATCTTGTCATCACTCCAGGAAATGTAGTTCGAATTGGTGGGCTTGATACCGGCAATGATGATCTCGCTGCCATCCTTTTCATCTCCGAAGTTTTTTCCATAAATCTTTATCCGTTCACCGGGAAGGGCTGTAGATGGATCAAGTCTCAGTATTTCGGGAGGCTTGTTTATCAAATAAAGGGACAGTGCAAGCAGGGCAAGAAGCAGAATAAAGACCATTACCGGCAGGATTACCCGTAAAGAGATTCTTGTTGTGTGTATCGGCATGATTAATCACTATCTCCATTATTTAGTAAGGCCTGGATTTCCAGCTGTATAGTATACAGATCTTCAGAAGATTCCACTATACCGAGAGGAAAGAAAAAAGCCCTTTCGCCCGATTTTACCGGAACACTCTTGATTGTAGCATAATGATTTATCGTATTTGATTCTGAAGAACCTATCCAGACTTCCCCCTGGGAAACAAGAAGTATCGTATTGTCCTCATCGATATACGGAGTTATATCAGTAATGACTATGATATTGTACCCTGAAATCTTTACTTTTACAGAACGGCCGTTAACGGTAATTTTACTTATTTCGGTGGTCCAGAGAATTTCTCCTTTATTGTTAACAACCCTGGCTGTAATGTTTATATTTAAAACCTTGCTGTCAAGATATTGTAAAGCCTCCTGAAGGCTTATTGAGAAGAGATCGGTTGAAAAGCCGATAAATAAAGAAAAAACAAGCAGAAGTTTCCGCACTTACCTGCCTCTTACAAAGTCTGCTTCCCGTAAGAATTGAGGTTCCCCAAGAAACTTGAAGTCCGTTTTATCCGGGAGCTGAATAAAGAGTACCGAGGAATCATCACTGTCGCTTACGAGCTTGATAAAACGGCCTATCTCTCCTGTTTGTATAACCTCCCCGCTCGAAAGAGAGAGACCCGGAGTCAGTGGAGGAACACTGCTCTGTCTATTCACAAAGAGGCTTATTCCGAAAACCAGAATGGAAACAGCTGCTATTGCACCTATGGTTTTTACAATAGAGACTCTTTTGGACCAGAATCCAAGTTCCTCCTCTGTGGAAACTGAATGTCTTATCCTCTCCCAGACTGCATTCTGCTGGAAGGGTTTTTCAGGAACATGTATAGACGAAAGGAGTACTCCGGTTCTGTGAAATGATGCCACTTTGGCAGAACAAATGGAGCAGGAATTGAGATGATCCGCTACTTTTTCCTTCCAGATCCCTTCAAGTTCTTCATCGTAATAAGCCGATAGTACCTGATCATCAAAACACATGAACAGTCTCCTTATCAATTTTCTGCTGCAAAGCAGTTCTGGCTCTGAATACCCGTATTTTAACATTATTCTCTGAAATGTGAAGTACCTTTGCAATATCTTTGTACGATAACCCGCCGTACTCTTTTAACACCAGTACCGATTTAAGCTTTTCAGGAAGGGAATCAAGAGCCTGCTTGACAATCTTTTCCGTTTCTTCCCTAAAAATGAAATCAAGTCCGCCGTCATCGGTAAGAGGTTTTTCGTTACGAAACCTGTTCACAGCACGGTACTCCCGCTCTCTTCTCCGGTAATAGTTGAATGCAAGATTCTTTGCCACCCTGATAAGCCAGTACCGGCTTTCATCCAGCGACGGGAAACGGATGTTTTTATTGTAAAACCTGATAAAAGTTTCCTGACAGATATCTTCTGCAACCTCCATACTTCCTACAATGTGATACACAACCTTTATAAGTACAGGGAATACACTCTCATATACTTCCTTGAAATTTGAGATTTCATCT
>QNBL01000316.1 GCA_003641695.1 Spirochaetota bacterium | reverse complement strand
TGATCCGTCCCTGCAATTACATCATGGAGATGAATCTCCCTTATTCTCTCCTTGAATCTATGGTAATAAAGTGACGGGGAGTGGCCCCTCAGAAGTGCATGCCCTGTGTCGAGACATAAAGGCCAGTCGGTATATTTTATAAACCAGGGGTGGTTCCGGCCGATAAGGTTTTCCAGGAGAAATCTGTTGCCGTAGACCGTTCTCAAAGAATCTATCCAGTCTGTAAATTCTTTTTCCTTTCCTTTCTCCGGAGGATGCAAAATCCAGTGTTTTGCAACGGCATTTGTTTTTTCCAGAAGATCTACATGCTCAGGCAGAAACGGATCGGGCAGATGAACAGTGAAGGTTAATCTGCCGGTGTAACTGCGGATAAAATCCTCTTCAGGAGCTAGGAGTATGCGGGTTTCTTCATCAAAAATAAAAAAAAGAAGCTCCACGTTTGTTATATCCGGTATTTCGTTGTTTATATATTCAATGTTTTCACGCCAGGTTCCGGGAATTACGTACGAGGGGCAGGAGAGCTTTAAAGCCATTTCTTTTTCCTGAAGAAAAGAATCAATCCCGCTACAATCAGTCCCATAACAGTGATCACCAAAGGATATCCCCATCTCCAGGTAAGTTCAGGCATATATTTGAAATTCATCCCATACAGACCCGTTATGAAGGTAAGAGGGATGAAAATTGTTGAGATAACGGTAAGGACTTTACGTTTCAGTGCATGAATATTATGGAGAGTCGTTTTAGTCGGATTTAAAAGGAGTATATCCTCAAGTTTTTCTATCTCTTCTCCAAAGGTTTCAAGAATAACAAAATAGTTGTCAATAATAACATCAACAAGACTGTATGCAAGAAAATCTGATTCAAGTGAATTTATACGGAATTTTTTTGCCCGGATACGCTCCCTGATGGGGTCAAAAACATCTCCCGGTTTCTCCTGAAAGGTGATTACATATCCCTTCCCCATAATAATACTCAGCTGTTCGGTTATTACTTTTCCATGTTCAAGAATGCTAAAAACAGAACCGACGCTATCAATAATCGTTTTATCTTCCAGGCTTTCAATATCGATCCATGTTACCGATTCTTTATTCCGGAAAGGTATACATTTCTCAATTGATGAAACGCTTATATCTTTAACGGTAGTAACTGAATAGTCTATAATGCGTATCATGCAAAGAGTATACACTGTTTTACGTATTGTTGCCATCCCGGGGAAAAACAGCTTGCCGTTGGGAGAAAAAAAGTTTACTATACGCTATACTTGTGTGTGGAGACCAGCATGAATCTGAAAGAGATAATTATTATAGAACACTGTATACTCCTGAAAAGCAGAACAAAAACGGAAGCACTTCTGGAGCTAATCGACCTCGTAAAAAACAGTGGAGAGATTTCCGATATCGATGACTTGAAAAAAGAGATTTTTTTCAGAGAGCAGCTTATGAGTACCGGTATAGGGCAGGGTATCGGGATCCCTCATGTCCGGTTCGAAGGGGTACAGCATCCCATTATTCTTACAGGAGTCAGTCCTGAGGGTATTGATGATTACGGTTCTATGGATAAGAAACCTGTTCACCTTGTGTTTATGTTTATTGTTGGTAAAGACAGGCATAAAGAATATCTTCGTCTTCTTTCTCTTGTATCTTCAAAGGTTAAAGATGAAGATTTTCGAAGGAGACTGATAAACTCGGCCGACAGAAGTGAAATTGTCAGACTTTTAACTGATGGCGAGGCATAAGCATAATGAGCCATTTTATTGCAGAGTTTAGTACTATATTCAGTCATTTTGATCTTAATGTTATTCTATTACTGGGAATTATCGTTTTTTTCGGAACCATGGGAGGGCGTCTTTTCCAGGTTCTTAAAATTCCGCAGGTTGTTGGATACATAACGGTGGGAATCTTTCTTGGATTGTCAGGTATCCGTTTTATTAATGCTTCGATACTGGATTCGCTGCAGCCCTTTAACGCTTTTGCGCTAGGGTTGATCGGGTTTATGATCGGGGGTGAGCTTAAAATCGGGACTCTCCGCAGGTATGGAAAACAGTTTACGTATATACTGCTCATGGAATCTTTTGGTGCATTCTTGTTTGTAAGTATATTTGTTTCTTTCATTGCCTATCTCCTGTACGGGAATTTACCCTTTGCTGTCTCTTTAGGACTCCTCATGGGCGCCATATCCTCTGCAACAGCTCCGGCTGCAACAACCGATGTCCTCTGGGAAAATAGAACGAAAGGTCCCCTAACCACCACTGTCCTCGGAATAGTTGCAATGGATGACGGGGTTGCTCTTCTCCTGTTCGCTTTTGCATCGAGTATTGCTTCGAGCCTTCTGGGGAAAACAGATGCCTCAATAGCCTTGAGTATTATGCGGTTGTTATATGAAATAGGTTTTGCCATACTGCTTGGTATTTTTACAGGATTTGTTCTCAATAAAATAATCAGGAATTTCAATGATGAAGATAAAATTTTGGCCTTTTCTCTTGGAGCACTGCTGATACTTATCGGTCTTGCACAGGTTATGAAAGTGGATATGATTCTCGGCGCAATGAGCATGGGATTCTATATTTCAAACTATGCACCAAGACGGAGTGAGGAAATCTTTGACCTTGTAGGAAAGTTTACTCCTCCTATTTATGTCCTGTTCTTTGTACTTGTCGGTGCGAACCTCAATATTTCGAATATCTCCATTACAGTAGGGGTCCTGGCGGTTGTTTTCCTTTTTGGCAGACTCCTGGGAAAAGCACTGGGCGCCAGGATGGGGGCGGCGTTGTCAAAAGCACCCAGGGGAGTGCGGAAATATCTTCCTTTCTGTCTTCTGAGCCAGGCCGGGGTGGCGATTGGATTATCCATTGTTGCCGGGCAAACCTTTAAAGGATCTGTTGGAGATGTTATTATAATGGTTATTACAACAACAACGTTTGTAGTACAGATTGCCGGTCCTCCTTTTGTTAAATATGCTGTTGTAAAAGCTGGGGAAGTTGGTCTAAATATTTCCGAAGAAGAT
>QNBL01000315.1 GCA_003641695.1 Spirochaetota bacterium | reverse complement strand
TAGCAGTTATCGGAATGCTGGTCATCCCGCTGCCTGCGGTTATCCTGGACATCCTGATGTCTACGAACTTTATGCTCAGCTTGTTGATAATACTTATTGTACTGTATACCAAAAGAGCCTTGGACTTCTCGGTTTTTCCAACACTCCTGCTGGTTTCAACTGTTTTCGGCCTTGCTTTAAATGTAAGTTCTACAAGGCTTATCCTTTCAAAGGGAGAGGAATTTGACGGAAAGATCGTCAGAGCCTTTGCTTCCTTCGTAACCGGATCAACAGGTACTGGCGGACTCGTAATCGGATTCATCATCTTTATAATCCTGATTGCAGTTCAGTTTATTGTAATTACAAAGGGAGCAACACGGGTAGCTGAGGTAGCGGCCCGTTTTACTCTGGATGCTCTTCCGGGAAAACAGATGGCGATTGAAGCGGCATACAATTCAGGTGCCCTTACAGAGGAAGAAGCAACAAATCGTAAGAATGATCTTCAGAAGGAAGTGGATTTTTACGGGGCAATGGATGGAGCTTCAAAGTTTGTTTCGGGAAACGTTAAGGTTGGCATCCTTATTACAGCAATCAATGTAATCGGGGGAATTATAACAGGCGTGTCCATTCATGGGGAATCAATCGGAAGTGCGCTTAATACCTATGTCTCTCTGAGTATTGGTGACGGTCTTATTACTCAATTTCCGGCACTTCTTATATCGACTGCTACAGGTCTTATTGTAACAAGAGCCATTTCCGACGGAACCTTCGGTTCAGATGTATCCAGTCAGTTTTCTCAGCAGGCCCGCATATACTGGGTTGCAGGGGTGTTTATGCTGATTCTTGCAATCCTTCCGGGGTTTCCCTGGTACATACTCTTGCCTATGTCTGCTCTGACCTTTTATCTTGCTTTCAGACTTTCCAGGAAGGAAGCTGCTGAACAAAGCTTTGCAGAGATGGAGCAGGGAGAAGATGCTGCGCAGGAGCAGCCCGTGGAGATTGCACCGGTAGTTCCTCTGGATCCACTGTCTCTTGAACTGGGATATGGTCTTATCCCCCTGGTTGACAAGGAACATGGTGCTGAACTGCTGGACAGAATAACCCGGATACGGAGGGAATCTGCTCTGGAGCTTGGACTTGTCGTACCAAGAATAAGAATCATTGACAATATGCGTCTGGAACCCAGTGAGTACAGCATTAAGATAAAAGGTGTCTCAATTGGATCGGGAGTTATTCGAATTGCACACTTTCTTGCAATAAATCCCGGAACTGTCGAAGAGGAAATCGAAGGGGAAAAAACAATTGATCCCGCTTTTGGCCTTCCTGCTTTGTGGATAAGCGAAGATAAGCGGGATCTTGCAGAAAGGAGAGGGTATACTGTTGTAGACGCTCCTTCGATAATAGCAACCCATCTTACAGAAATAATAAAGAAGCATGCCCATGAAATGCTTGGAAGGCAGGAAGTCAAATCGATTCTGGATACCTTGAGGGAAGATTATCCTGCTGTTGTTGAAGAGGTTACCAAGGCTCTTTCCCTCGGAGAGATCCAGAAGGTGCTTCAGGGGCTTCTGGTGGAACAGGTTTCCATTAGAAATATGGTGCCTATCCTTGAAACTCTTGCTGATTATGGTGTAGTTTCAAAGGATATCGGGTTGTTAATAGAGAAAGTAAGACAAACTCTCGGGCGGCAGATCTGTCTGCAGTACACTGATAATGACAAGAAACTACGGGTTGTAACAATAGACCCGGAACTGGAACAGATGATCATTGACTCACGGCTGGATACAGCAAACGGATCTGTAGCAGCTCTGGAACCACAGATGTTCAGAAGATGGATAAATGCGGTTGTCAATACGGTGCATTCAGTTCAGCAAAGCGGGTTTTCGGCAATTCTTCTCTGTTCTGAAGCTGCACGAAGACTGGTAAAGCAGAGTACCATGAGGGATCTTCCTGATCTGGTGGTTTTGTCGGTACCGGAAATTGTAACTGATATAGCGACGGAAAGTGTTGGGGAAATTTCATTAAAAACAGTCGAGGAAACAGGTGTTTCCTATTAACGAATTGAAGGGATAAAGGTATGGAGTATTTCACGGAAACAGCGTCCACTCACAGAGAAGTACTGGAAAAGATTAACATGAAGTACGGTGGAAAAGCAAAGATCCTCTCTCACCGGACTGTAAGGATCGGAGGATTCCTTGGGCTGTTCACCCGGGAGGGAGTCGAGATTTCCGGGTATATTTCCCAGGATATAGTCAGAAAACCGCGGGTCAGGCTTGAAGATGAAAAGAAGAAGATTCTTGATACTGTCCGCAGTGATGCTACCCTGGTCAAGGTTCTGGAAGAAGTTAAGTCCCTGAAAGCACATATCGAATCTGGCAACGGAGAGGGGAAAAACAAACATACGTCTATTGAAAAGATAGAGAACCTTCTTTCCGAGAACGAATTCTCCTTTTATTATATAAAAATGATAAGTGACCGGTTGAAAAGTTCACTTACTGTGGATGAACTGGAGGATTATGACTTTGTACAGGACAAGGTTGTGGAATGGATTGGAGAAAGTATTCTTCTTGATAAAGAGGGGTTTAACAGTTCCAAGGTTGTTATCCTGGTAGGGCCTACCGGGGTGGGGAAGACGACAACCATCGCCAAACTTGCTGCTATCCATGGAATCGGAACTGAAGGGAGTAAAGCAAAAACTGTACGGATGCTCACCATCGACAACTACCGGATAGGTGCGCAGAAACAGATTGAAACCTATGGGGAGATAATGGACATCCCGGTGGCTGTTGTGGAAACCTATTTGGAGCTCCAGCAGAAGATAAATCTTTTCAGTGATGCCGATCTTATTCTTGTTGATACAATCGGAAAGAGTCCGAAAGATTATCAGCAGCTTGCAGAAATGAGGAAGGTTCTCGATGCCTGCGGAAGCTACTCTGAGGTATATCTTGCCATGAGTGCAACCACAAAGGTTTCCGATGTGAAGGAACTCCTTCAACAGTTTGAACCCTTTAATTATCGATCAGTTAT
>QNBL01000314.1 GCA_003641695.1 Spirochaetota bacterium | reverse complement strand
ATAACCATATAAGGCAAAGTCATATAACCGAATATAAGCGTATAAATTACAGCCGGAAGAATTAGTAAATATGACAGCGGATTTCTGATAATATCCTTTATAAAGGAACCCTTCCCGCCACTTTTTGAATTTGGCAATTTCTTAAGATTGGTTTTCATTTCCATTACCTACCTTTTCTTAATTAATTAAAATCAATATCACTCTTTCTTAATTCTGCAACACCTATTGCAGAATCAGCTCCGGCATAATAAATGATGATTCGATCCTCAATTTCCACTTGCCCGCAGGAGAAAACAACATTGGGAACACATCCATTTACTTCCCAGTCAAGTTCCGGCTCCAGGATCGGTTCTTTCTGCCTTGCAATAACTATTGATGGATCGTCAAGATCAAGCAGAGCAGCACCAAGACAGTATCTCTTTTCTTTGCTTGTACCATGATAAATGAGTAACCAACCTTTTCCAGTTTTTATGGGTGGACCTGCAATACCGATTTTATTATGTTCCCATTCGGAACCGGGAAGAGGACTCATTATGCTCATGTGATCGTACCAGTTCTCAAGGTCATTTGAATAAGCGAGCCAAATATCAGGTTCCCTTCTGTGAAACATTACATATCTGCCATCAATCTTTTCAGGAAAAAGGGAAGCATCTTTATTACTTTCATCCAGAACAACCCCTTTTCTTTCCCAATCAATTAAATTCTTAGATACGGCACGGCATATACTATAATCTTTCCCGTCATATCCTGTATAAAGCATATGAAAAACACCATCAATCTTTACTATTCTTGGATCTTCAGGGCCTCTCGCTTCCCGGGGAACATCATTAGTTAATATTGGATCCCTCATCCTGTTAAAATGAATGCCATCTTTGCTCACTGCATAACCGAGACTATTTATAAAATCACCTTCAGCTCCTCCGGATGAAATATCAGTAGCCCGATATATCAAGTGAATCAGACCGTTTTCATATACTGCGGCGCAATTAAATACGGCTCCAGCTTCCCAAGGGTTACCTCTTTCAGGTTGTAATATTGGTTTTTCAAAAAGTCTTCTTAATTTTATCATAATCTAAAGCCTTCCTGATGCCTTATGGATTTCATTGTGTGCAACAATTCTACCTAATCATTTATTATGCAACTTTATGCAAGCTTTCACAACTATTTTGCATTATATTGCAGGCTTCCATGCCTGTCAAGTATTTTATGGACATCTGTTGTTATTTTTTATAGAATACGGAGTTATGATTAAGAGCTCATCTATGGGTGAAATTGCCCGAATTGCAGGTGTTTCCATTTCAACCGTGTCACGAGTACTCAATGAAAAGCCGGGTATCAGTCCCGAAACCCGTAAGCGTGTTCTGGATATCTATAAGGATATTATCACTTCATCAGGGATAACAGACAGACACCCCATCACCGGAAAAACTCATACTATTGGACAGATACTGCACAGAAAGTACCTTTCCACCGAATACTATACTTCATTCCAGAACACCATTGGTATACATGAGATAGCTCAGCGTGTTGGATATCACCTGCTTACAGCCTTTATAACTGATGAAGATATGGATATAGAGCTTCAGCTTCCAATGATAAAGGAAAAGAAGGTGGACGGAATTATCTTTATGGGCTCCCAAATTAAATCCTCTTTTATCCATGATGCGGCAAAAAGCGGCATCCCCATTGTTTTAATTGACAACAAGTTGAAAGAAAAAGAACTGGATTGTGTTTTAGATGAAAATGAAGGTTCTGTTTATGAATTGACGCAGCATCTGATTCAAAAGCATAATCATAGCAACATTGTTTTTCTCTCAGGTCCAAAAGCGTGGATAATCAGTAGAGAGCGTGAGACAGGATATCGTCTTGCAATGGAAAAAGCTTCCCTGCAATCAAAAATAATTTATATGCCGGAAACTACACTTGAATCAGGTTTCAACGCTATGAAAAAAGTTGTAGAAGAATTTCCGGAAATAACTGCAGTTGTGGCAGTAAATGATTCTGTAGCAACGGGGAGTATCTATGCCTGTAGAGAGATGGGGTATCCGGTTCCCGGGAAAATAGCAGTGGTTGGTTTTGGTGATACAGCATGTGCAAACCTTTTTTCTCCACCACTGACAACGGTCCAAACTTTCGCGGAAGAGATAGGAAAGAAAGCTGCTGCCCGTCTGATCGATCTTATCGAAAGTGAAGCTGACAGGGAACATATCCCTTTAACCCTACGTCTGCCTACCAGAATGATTTTCCGTGGTTCCTGTGGATGTGCCCCTTAGGAAATCACTCTATTTGTTTCTACCAATATTATTAATATTATGGCCTGTTGATTTCTAGCTGACAGACGGTTTTTATTTTTCTCAAGATGCTGTCTTACCCAACATGAGTTTTTTTATCAATTTAATGTGAAAAAGCATAATCGGTTTTATAGTGTACTCATCCCATAGCATACTGATAAAACTGCTGCTGTCAAAGCCTTTGTCTCCCTGAAGAGTCCTAACAACTCCAATAAAAAACTTGACAGCTGCAGTAATTACGGATATAATTGAACCGCTTCAACAGGAGGTTGATTTGCCGAAAATCGATGATGTTGCTAAAAAAGCAGGAGTTTCTCTAGGAACAGTTTCCAATGTTCTTAATAATCCCGATAAAGTTAAACCGGCCACCAGGGACCATGTATTGCAGGTGATTACGGAAATGGGCTTTAGTCCGAATCTTAGTGCAAGAAACCTTTCAAGATTAAAAACAGATACCATTGCTCTCATTTATCCATTTACTAAAAGGAGCAGAACGGAAAAATATTATTCAGATTTTCTAGCCGGAGTTACCGAATCATGTTTTCAGGCAAATTATAAATTGATGTTATCTTCATACCCTTACGATATGAGTGAGCAAGAGAAGCTGCAGTCTTGTGTTCAATTGATTGATAGCAGAGCTGTAGATGGAATTATAGTTACCAGACCAGAGGTTGATGACAGTATCATTCAGCTTTTAAGTAATAAAAAACAGAAATTTGTTGTTTT
>QNBL01000313.1 GCA_003641695.1 Spirochaetota bacterium | reverse complement strand
CTTGTTGCAGATATTTATGGTCAGGAAAAATTGATTATGGCTCTTATGGAAGATCCCCAATTTGTAGAAAAACTTCTGGATCATGTTACAAGACAAGTATTCGTTCCATGGTGTAATCATTTTGTTAAGAAATTCCCTGATCTTCAAATTGAATTCTCGGATGCTTCAGGTTCACCCAATTTTATTGGTGCATACACCGGCCCAAAGCGGACACCTATTCCGGAAATAAACGGACAGTTATTCCGGAGCAAAGCGGACAGCCATTCCGGAAATAAACGGACACTTTTAGGGGTTCGGCCGGAATAAGAAATGATAAAAATCCTCAAAAAAAATTATACTTCTGGGATCAAGAAAAACAGGAGTAATAATGGCAAGAAAGAGGATAAAAATGAAGAAAATCAGAGATATCTTAAAACATAGTTACGAGACAAAATTAAGCATACGGCAAATAGCAGGAATAACCGGGATATCAAAGACGGTAGTAAGTGATTACCTATCTACATTTAAAAAATCGGGAATGGAATATAAAGAAATAGAAAAAATGAGTGATACGGAACTTATCAGCTTGTTCAAGGGGGAAAAAGAAGAAAACAATATCCGCTACAAAGAGATGCTCCCGCAAATGCCCTATTTCACAAAGGAATTAAAAAAGACCGGTGTAACAAGATATCTGCTATGGAAGGAATACGCAAAAGATAATGATGATGCATTCAGCTATTCCCAGTTCTGCCATCATCTTCAATGTTGGCAGGGAGTGCAGAACTTAAGTATGAAACAGCATCATATCCCCGGGGAAAAACTGTTTGTGGATTACGCGGGTGACAAACTGACCTATTTTAACGGCCGTAGAGGTGAAGAGAGGAAAGCGGAAGTCTTTGTGGCGGTTCTTGGAGCAAGCGGATTGACGTTTGCAGAAGCGGCTGAAAGTCAGAAGAAGGAAAGTTTTGTCAGGTCAGTAGAGCATGCATTTCATTTCTTTGGAGGTGTAACAAAAGCAGTTGTACCGGATAATCTTAAATCTGCTGTAATAAAGGCCGATAAATATGAACCTGAAATAAATCCACTTTTTGATGATTTTGCAGATTATTACCGTACAGTAATATATCCTGCCCGGGCATACCGTCCTAAAGACAAAGCTCTGGTGGAAAATGCTGTAAGGCTTATGTATCAGAGGATATTTGCTCCTTTAAGAAACAGAGAGTTTTATTCCCTTGAAGAACTGAATGAAGCTGTCAAGGAAAAACTATCCGAACATAACAACCGTAAAATGCAGGTATTAGGAGTTTCCAGACAGGAACTATTTGAAGAGATTGAAAAATCTAAGTTGAAAACACTTCCTACAGCACCATATCCTATGAAATCATTTGAAACTCATAAAGTCGCACCTGATTATCATGTCCTTCTGAGTGAGGATAAACACTATTACAGCGTCCCATGGCAATTAAAAGGGGAGAAAGTACGGATTATTTACGATGAGAAGACTGTAGCGATCTATTTTGAAAATAAAAGAGTTACAGGATACAGAAGAAACAGCAAAAGAGGCGGATATACTACAAAAGAAGAACACATGCCGCCGCATCATCTGTTTTACGCATCATGGACATCCGAAAAGTTTGAGAAATGGGCTTTATCCATAGGAGAAGAAACTCATAAGGTTGTTATCCATCTTCTTGAATCAAGAAGATATCCTGAGCAGGCATTTAAATCATGTATCGGGATATTAAGCCTTTCTGCAAAATCTACTAACCACGACTTGAATATGGCATGCAGGAAAGCCTGGAACCTTGATCAGATGTCATACAGGAAAATAAAAGAGTATCTGGAAGATATTTTAGTTCAGAAAGATCTTAATAGTGATGATAAACAGGTATTCATGTTCCAGGACCACGAAAACTTAAGAAATGCTGCTGATTACTCTTAAAGGGATTGAGAAAATGAATAATAATAACGCAACAATTGATAAAATGAAATCCATGAGGCTTCATGGCATGGCTGAAGCCTTCAGGAATCTTCTTTCCACTGGCAATAATGCAAAACTGACAACTGATGAGGTAATATCCCACCTTGTTGATAGTGAATATGATTACAAACATAATAGAAAACTTCAGAGACTTATCAAGGCTGCAAGATTCCGGTATCAGGCTTCATTTGAAGATATGGATTATTCTCTTGAAAGAAATCTGGATAAAAACAAATTGATGAGATTATCAGACTGCTCCTGGGTTCTTAAAGGGGAGGATATTCTTATCACCGGACCTACCGGAGTCGGTAAAAGCTATATTGGAACAGCTCTTGGATATCAAGCCTGTCATTACGGATATTCTACAGGCTATTATTCGAGCAGCAGATTATTTGCTGAGATCAAGATGAGTAAGTCAGACGGAACCTATATCAAACTCATAAACAGGATAATAAAACACAGTGTTTTAATTATTGATGATTTTGGGCTTGAGAAACTTGATGATACCGGAAGGATGGCGCTTCTTGAAATTATTGAAGAATTTCACCGTAGAAAGTCTGTAATTATAATTGCCCAGATCCCTGTTTCACTGTGGCATGAAACCATCGGTGATCCCACAATTGCCGATGCGATTATGGATAGAATCGTCTACAATTCACATAGAATTGAACTAAAAGGTGACTCGGTTAGGAGGAAATTGTATGGAATAGATTGACTCATTCCGGACACTTATGTTTTAATTTTTTCGAGGATTTTTTTACCCTTCAAAGTGTCCGGATAAAACCGGAATGGCTGTCCGTTTTCACCGGAATATGCATTATATCAAACTGACCTGATGTTAAGACTGATCTCTTGTAATCAAGAGGAATTACCTCATTTCTTAACATAATGCCGTTAATAACCCATCACTATTATTATTTAGAGACAGGTATCCTGTAATTCTCCTGATATTTACCATTGCAGCACTTAATATAGTCATTGTTTTTATTCTTTCGGCTCCTCTGACCGGTAATTTACAAAGGTGCCCTCCAAAGGGATGAATAACACTTCGAACTGTACTTTCCACAGAAGCTCTAATATTTAGATTG
>QNBL01000312.1 GCA_003641695.1 Spirochaetota bacterium | reverse complement strand
TGGAGATCGGGATTCAGCCGGACGTGCTTATTTGCCGGTCTCCGGTAAAGATAAGCAGGGAAATGATAAAAAAGATTGCCCTTTTTACAAACGTTAAGGAGGATTCCATAATCTCCGCGTACGATGTAAATACGACAATATACGAAATTCCCCTGATATTTCACTCCCAGGGGCTTGATACCATCGTTATTGATAAGATGAAAATGGATTGCAGGGATCCGGATCTTTCACGCTGGAAAAGAATGGTGGATACTTACAATAGCTCAAAGGAAACAGTTACCATTGGAATTGTTGGCAAATACATAAACCTGAATGATTCCTATAAATCAGTCTATGAGTCCATAGTCCACGGTGGTATTGCCAATATGGTAAAGATCAAACTGGTTAAAATTGATGCCGAGGATATTGAAAATTCTTCTGATATCGGTTCGTTCTTCAAAGATGTAGATGGAATACTTATTCCCGGGGGATTCGGTCAGAGAGGGATAAAGGGGATGATTCAGGCTGCCGAGTTTGCACGAACGAACAAAATCCCGTGCTTTGGTATTTGCCTTGGTATGCAGATAATGGTTATTGAATATGCCAGGAATGTTTTGAACTATCCTGATGCGGACAGCACTGAATTCAGGCCGGGGACATCTGCACCGGTGATCAGTCTTCTGGAGGAGCAGATCAATGTTAGCAACTACGGCGGTACCATGCGGCTGGGGAAGAGTGAATCGGTAATCAGCGAAGGGACAAAGCTGTATAATATATACAACACTTGTTCAATAGTTGAACGGCATCGTCACCGGTACGAGGTTTCGAATTTGTACAGGGATGAGCTTGCGGAAAAGGGATTGATCATAAGTGCCCTTACTCCCGATAAATCTCTTGTGGAATCAATTGAATGGCCGGATCATCCCTGGGGTATTGGGGTCCAATTCCATCCGGAGTTTCAGTCAACTCCTATACATCCCCATCCTCTTTTCAGCAGCTTTATCAAGGCAAGTAAGGGTTATGGTAAAAGGTAGAGTCCCTCTCATTCTCTTAATCTCCATTTTCAGTCTTTCATGTTCAATTGATTATGGGGACAGTATCCTTCCTGACGAAATGAAGGAAGATATTCCTGATAATATCCTCCGGGGTTTCCTGTATACAGAGAACAGTGATGGGCATAAAACCTTCAGCCTGTATGCGTCTAAGGCTGAAACTTTCAACACCAAGGAACAAACAATCCTTACAGATGTTGTTTTTCAGCAGTTTGACTCCACGGGAGCTCTGATAACTGAAGGACGGTCGGATAGAGGGGTAATATATCAGGATAATGATAATGCGGAGATGAGAGGGAATATTCAAATATATTCTTCACAGGAGGAAGCGGAGCTGAGCACCTCTTATCTCTACTGGGATAACGAGGAGAAAACCCTAACGGGGAAGCAGGATACCGCAATGACCATAAAAAAGGATTCCGGCACGGTACTATCCGGCCGGGATTTCTCTGCGGATATGAGAACCAAGACTTACTTTCTGGGCAACCGGGTGCATGGAGAATATGTCTATGAGGAAGATTAGTTTTGTTATTGTGCTTGCTTTGTTTGTACCTCTTCTGGCAGCCTTTCCGGAAACAAAAACATTTACCTTTTCCAGCGATAAAACCACCATAGTGATGGCAGAGGGTAAAGAGAAAACTGTTCTAACCGGAAATGCACGATTGACTTCAGAATCCTCCGATATTACGGCAGATAAAATTGAACTTTTTGGAAAGGATCTCCGGTATGCACGGTGCAGCGGCACAATTACTGTCCTTGATAAGGAGCAGGGGATCAGGATAAAGACTGAAAACCTCTTCTACGACAGAGATAAAAAGCGTCTGGTTATAAAGGCATATGCCGAGATGGTGGACCAGAAGAATGAAGTTGTTGTCAAGGGAAGCTACTTTGAAAATCTTGCAGATAAAGAGATAACCATAATAGAGATAGGGGTGAGGATACTTCAGGCCACTGATGACGGGACACTTACTGCCAGGTCGGAGTTTGCCCTTTTTGACCGGAAGAATAATACACTTGAGCTGACAGGAGTTCCGGTGGTTTACAAAAACGACAATGTATTCAAGGCTTCCCGTATTGTCGTAGATCTCGATACCGATGAGATACAGCTTTTCGGCAAAGTCAGCGGTTCTGTCACCTCGGAGGAAGAGTAATGCAGCAATCAACGCTTCAGGTCGAAAACCTCAACAAACAGTTCAAAAAGAAAACCGCCGTTAAGGATGTAAGCTTTTCCATGACACAGGGGGAGATTGTCGGGCTTCTTGGTCCTAACGGTGCCGGCAAAACCACAATTTTCTATATGATAGTGGGATTTATCAAAGCCACACAGGGGACTATTCTTCTTAATGGAAAAGATATTACCCACCAGCCTATGTATATCCGTGCAAGGGAGGGGATCTCTTACCTGCCCCAGGAGGCATCTGTTTTCAGAAAACTCTCGGTAGAGGATAACATCTGGGCTATACTTGAGACCAGGAAAAATTTATCAGGAAAGGAAAAAAAATACAGACTTGACTTTCTGATAGATGAACTCGGACTTGATCATATACGAAAGCAGAAAGCATATACTCTTTCCGGCGGAGAAAGAAGACGCACCGAGATTGCGAGGAGTCTGGCAATCGAACCATCTTTTCTTCTTCTTGATGAGCCTTTTGCCGGAATAGATCCCATTGCTGTTTATGAGATTAAACGGATAGTTGCGGATCTGTCTGGTAAGGGAATTGGAGTTCTTATTACCGATCACAATGTAAGGGATACCCTGGAAATAACATCCAGGTCATACATTATCAATCTTGGAGAAATCCTTGCTGAAGGGACAAGAGATGAACTGTTGAGCAATCCCCGGGCAAGGGAAATATATCTGGGTAAAGACTTCCGGATGTAGTTCAGTCGTTTGACATTACTCAATTGGTATTGCATTATGAGGAAGAAGGAGTTGCAGTGCAGTACCAGAAACCTGTCCTGATTCAGGAGCAGCGGTTAAAGATGTCACCTCAAATGTATCAGTCCATTCAGATGATGGCAC
>QNBL01000311.1 GCA_003641695.1 Spirochaetota bacterium | reverse complement strand
TGTGGGGGGGACAGAGCAGGTACCTGCTCTGTTCTACCCGGCACTATATTGTATTGAGTATGGAAAACGGTTTATGAGGATAGTGGAGGATATAAAGAAAGCTTTGTAACAAGTATTGCCGTGAGAAGAATCAGTCCACCTTTGTTATCTCTATGTGAACATCTTTCGGCAGTGCCAGTCCGCAGGCTGCTTCAACTCCTTTCAGTATTGCTCCCGGAACGGGGCATGTGCCGTGGCTGCAGAATGTTTTGCCCAGTTTATAGACGGAAGAGTCTCCGAGTTTTGCAAAAACATCTTTCATGGAATCGATCTCTTTAATATTTTCTCCGATTTTTCTGATATCGGGGCAGTCCGATTCAATTGATACAGTTGCTGACATCATGTCCTGTGAATGTATTGTTATTTCACTTTTAAGGCCGCATATACCGGGGTCAACGTTTACTTTTACTGTTCCCATGGATACCTCCTGGAGTCTTGATGAATAGCAGTATATATCCGGGGAGATCCCGGGTATTGCACGAAACAGCTAATTTTTGTATTTAATTAATCTTAATGCCTGGGCAATATTCAGAGCGTGATCACCGATATGCTCAAGGTGTTTTGCAAAATCAATATATGGAAGTTCACTCTTCACATCGCTGCCGTTCTGCATTCTGCTGATAGCTGCTTCTTTTTCCGTATTCCTCCGTGCATTCATTTTTTCTTCAAATTGGTGTGCTTTGTCAAGTTTGTTTTTAGACAGACTGGCACCCATTATTACCCCCTTTAGGTTTAATTCTATTACCGTGTTGATAGTACAAAAAAGAACAAGGGTAGAAAAGTGTTAAGGAGGGTATATACAAAAATATTTTATACTACATATTGATTCCGGCTATGATGACCATGGCCGGGGATTTTGATATAATCCAGAAAAAGCAGGAGCGGAATGAATTATGGGTAGAGGAAGAATAGCAGATGCCGTCAAGAGCGGCAGAATACTTGTAGCTGACGGTGCCTGGGGTACCGCCCTTCAGGCAAGGGGCCTTGAGGGGGGAGAATGCCCGGAGCTCTGGAATGCTGAGCATCCTGATCTGGTTCTTGAGGTTGCAAAGTCCTACATTGAGGCAGGTTCCAACATGATAGAGACAAACACCTTCGGCGGGAACAGATTTAAACTGGAATACTATGGTCTGGGTGACAGGGTTGCAGAGCTGAATGAGGCGGGAGTCAGGATTTCAAGAGAGGCTGCCGGTGAGGATAACTGGGTTATTGCATCGATCGGTCCGACCGGGAAGATGACTCTTATGGGAGATGTTACAGAGGAAGATTTTTACAATGTGTTCAAGGAACAGGCTGTAGCTCTTGAATCTGCCGGTGCAGATGCTGCTGTTATTGAGACCATGAGTGCTCTGGATGAAGCGCTGGCCGCAGTCCGGGCAGTAAAGGAAAATACAAATCTTGAGATAATATGTACCTTTACCTATGAACCTACCGTTCAGGGGGAGTTCAAAACCATGATGGGGGTTTCTCCTGCAGAGGCAGCTGTTCAGTCGGTTGAAGCCGGAGCAGATATTGTCGGAGCAAACTGCGGAAAGGGATACGAGGGGATGACTCAGATAATAAACGAGATACGGAGTGTCCTTCCCGATATCCCCGTAATAATTCAGGCTAATGCCGGATTGCCGGAACTTGTTGATGGAGTATCGGTTTTCCCTGCTACACCGAAAGAAATGGCGGATCAGAATCCTTACTGGATAGATGCGGGGGTAAATATAATAGGAGGATGCTGCGGTACTACGGACAAGCATATCAGGGAAATCAGGAAAACTGTGGATTCACTAACCGGTAATGATAGATAGGATTGTTTCGGTTGTTTCAGGTTTGAAAGGGGTACTCGATACTGCTCTTCTAAAGGATGAGGACAGAAAAGTTATTCTTGGTCTGGAGAGTGATTATGAAAAAGCTCAGAGTATCAAACTTGTCAATAGCGGTGTGCGCAGTGTTCTTGCCCGGGGGAATGTACTGGCCGTGTTAAAGGATTCTTCATTCAGAACTCCTCTGTTTCCTACGGTTTTACTGGTTGAGGAGGTTATTGATGATACCGTATCGGATCATGTTTGCAGCCTGGATGGGAAGAATTACAGAATAGTGGGAGAGGAACTGTTTGATGATGAATCTATTGAGGAAGAGCATGTTCACATAAGCAGCGGATTTGTTCTCTATCCCGGCAGAAGGGAGGGGAGGAGCAGCATACCGTCATATTTTTTAATGCCTTCGATCGGTTTTCAGGAACTTGAGGAACTTAAAGATGCTTTATTGATAGATAATATAATATCCGCCAGCCCTTCTTCACTTTCGGATGACTATATCCGCAATACGTACAGGTTTCCTCTTGATAATCAATTAGCCACAATTTTAATAGGATTTGATATAAGAAGCTCCTGATTTACGGTTCCGGGAATATCATATCTTCCATATATTTACCCTGAAAGAAGGTGTTTGACGAAAGTTCAATATATTCTGTAAGAGAGGTAATATATCCGCACTGCAGAAATCCCGGATTTGAGAGCAGGCATTCAGCTGCGCCGCGGCCTGAGGTGTTTCCTACAGATTCCGTTCTGTCCAGCAGTTCTTTCGGGATAAGACCGATTGCTGCGGCGCTTTCTTTTGATATATAACTTCCGAATCCCCCGGCAATAAATACATGCTGAATATCTTCAAGATTTTTGTCTGCTTCGTGGAGCAGGGTAGCAACCCCTGCTGAAATTGCAGCTTTTGCAAGCTGTACTTCTCTTATGTCCTTTTGTGTGAATACAATGTTTTCACCGCTTTCTGATTCACCGGCCTTGGCAATAATGAAGGAAGATCCGTCAGTTTCGTCGAAATGTGTTTTCAGAATGGCTTTTGCTGTATCTGTTTCAGCTTCATCTTCACTTATAATTCTTCCGGTAAAATCTACTATGCCGGATTTCAGCAGAACGGCAACGGCGTCAATAATTCCCGATCCGCAGATACCTGCCGCCGGTTCGTTGTCAATTGTTGAATACTTTATAGTACCCTTTTCAATCGCAAGAGTATCAAC
>QNBL01000310.1 GCA_003641695.1 Spirochaetota bacterium | reverse complement strand
GCACCGAAAAGCTCCCCTTTAGTCTGGCCGAAATAATTTGAAAAGATAACAAGAATTATCAAAACAAGATCCGGTTTGACCCCTTTGAAAGCAAGATTTTTCAATACTGTGGTTTGAAGAATAACAATAACAACAAGAAGAACAGGAGAAGTAATTGTATATTTTTTCATTCACCCTCTCCTGTTACAACAAAGACGTATTCCAGTCTTGAAAAATCAATTATAGGTTCAAGCTTCAACTGCAGCGACGGCTGCCATTCAGAATTGTCCATCTCACGTACTCTGCCGATATTTATTCCTCTTGGGTACAGAGACCGCATTCCGGAAGTAACAACTATATCTCCGAACTTAATGTGTTCTTTTGCACTCTTTTTCACATAGTTCATGATAAGATATCCGTATTTATTTCCGTTTCCGTTCACCAGTCCCTCATACCTTACCTTCTGCATACGGGCACCTACATAAGAATTTGTGTCAAATATTGGAAGAATTTTTGCGGTATAGGGAGACACTTCAATAATCCTTCCTACAAGACCCTGCATCCCATCCTGAAACGCTATCACCGGCATGTATTGTTGAATACCTTTTTTTGTTCCTGCATCAATAACAATGGTTTTAAAGAGATTTCCAGGTTCCTGAGCAATTATTTGAGCTGATTTATACTTCAAATCGATTGTTGCAGAGAAATCAAGCTGCTCTTTCAAAGCCTTGTTTTCGAGTTTGAGCTTCACAATATCCCGCTGGAGAACCTGATAGTCGTTTACTTTTTGACGAAGACTGTCATATTCGTTTTTCAGCTTTCTCAGCTCATTGATTGAGTTAATTGTATCCCCAAAAAAACCGGCTGTTTTAGAGAAACCTATCTGAAATATTGAAAAAAAAGCAGATCCAGTCTTTTTCGGATCAAAACTAGTTTGTTTATCACTAAGAGTTATCGAGATAAGCGAAAAAAGAACTATCACTACAAGAATACTGATACTGCTTCGTTTCCGAAAAAATTTATTAAATCTCATAGTTACATTACAGTACTATGTATTCAGATAGTTATAAATAGTCTTGTTACTCGTAGCATTCCTGGAATGCTCCAGATACTTACCTGCTCCGTTTGCCACACAGAGAAGCGGATCTTCAGCCAGTATTACAGGAACTCCTGTTTCCTTGGATATCAGTTTCGGCAGCCCCTTCAAAAGAGATCCTCCTCCAGTCATGATAATACCCCGCTCTACGATATCTGCTGCAAGCTCAGGAGGAGTCTGGCCAAGAGTTCTCTTAATCTCTTCTATGATTGCATTAATCGGTTCCTGAAGAGCTTCCCGGACCTCTACACTGTCTATCTCAAGTCTTCTGGGAAGACCTGTTATAGCATCGGTACCCTTAAGTTCCATCTTTTCAATCTTCTTCTCGGCAGTTGCATTACCAATGGTCATCTTAAGGCTTTCTGCTGATTGCTCTCCTATAATAAGGTTGTGTACCGTTCTGACATGCTTTATTATTGCTTCGTCAAACTCATCGCCCCCAAGACGGATTGCATTAGTTACAACCATTCCGCCGAGAGAGATCACGGAAATCTCTGTTGTTCCTCCGCCGATGTCGCATACCATATGCCCTGCCGGCTCAAATATTGGAATGTTAGCTCCTATGGCAGCAGCAAGAGATTCCTCTATAACATGGACCTCTCTGGCTCCAGCTTTGTACGCACTCTCTTCAACAGCTCTCCTTTCAACCTCGGTAATACAGGTTGGAACCCCTATTACCATTCTTGGTTTTACAAAGAGTCTTCTGGGCATAACCTTCGAAATAAAGTAGCGTATCATCTTTTCAGTAGTCTCAAGGTCAGCAATAACTCCATCACGCAGAGGTCTTATGGCAATTATGTCTCCGGGTGTTTTCCAGAGCATTTTCTTTGCATCAACACCAACAGCAACTACTTTCTTTGTCCCCCTCTCTACTGCTACAACTGAGGGTTCGCTAACAACAATTCCTTTACCTTTTACATATATCAGGGTATTACACGTTCCAAGATCAATCCCAATATCACTTGAGAATAAATCCGATATTTTTTTTCCAGCCACAGTACGCTCCTTTCCGGTAGTTTAATAAAGCCTCAACAGCGCACCATAATGAGAAGGATTAATTTCCAAAGCCTTTCTCCATTCGGCACGGGCTTTTACTTTCTTATTTAATTTAGAATAAATTTCACCTAAATAATAGTGTGCATCAGCAGAATTTATATTTTTTTCGAGTATTTTTCTATACTGTTCATCTGCTTTTTTATAGTCTCCCCGATCAAGAAATATTTTCCCGAGAATAAAACGGATTTTCTGCTCAGAAGAAAAATTTTCGGTCATTGTCAATGCTTTTTCAAGATAACTTTCAGCTTTCTCATCATCATTCATTTTGTAGTACGTCTGTCCAAGAACCAGATAGAGCATATCATCAGGTTTACTCTCCAGAGCTTTTAAGAAATAGTTTACACCCTCGTTGTAGAGACCAAGCTCACTGTAAGCCAATCCAAGATACTTATAACTATCTTCATTAATTAAACCATCGTTTATGGATTGTTCCATGTACTTTATGGATAAATCCAGAAAATACCGTCCTTTGCTGTAGTAGGCCTTTCCGAGTATATATTCAACTTTACTTTTTAAAGGTACTGGCTTTAAAAGAAGAGCTTTTCGCAAATAAACAATAGACTTGCTCATAAGAACCAGACTTTCTTCCTGGGTAAACTGACTTATTCCAAGATAAAAGTAAGAAAATCCTCCATATACAAGGGCAATTGGATCAAGAGGTTCTGTACTTAAAAGAGCATCGCATCGTTGACTTAACTGTCTATAACTTTTTTCATTCCACAGCTGCTCGAAACTTTTATCTTTCTCAAGGGATTTTTCTGCTGCAGGTATAGTTTTTCCACTTAGAAAGAAATACAAACCAGCGGAAGCTCCAACAAGCAGAAGCAACAGCAGGAAAAACTTTAATTTCCCCTTCTTTCTTTTTTTGTAATAGCCTGACCTTAAACTGAATCTATTCTGTGGAATACCCATCTTCCTATTTTCCAATGTTATTATAAAGTAAACAGCAGGCCT
>QNBL01000309.1 GCA_003641695.1 Spirochaetota bacterium | reverse complement strand
GGCCCACCGGTAGGGATACACTTTACTATCAGATTTCTCCATATTTATCTCCCACTTCTGTCGCAAGCCTGTTTTTTATCTCTGTAGTCGATATACCCTCGGTTCTCGGAAGATACACTACCTTACAGTACTCTTTAAGGAAGTCAAACTCCCCTTCCCAGTCACTGCCCATAACAAAAATATCAACATTGTACTTTTTTATATCTGAAATCTTCTGCTCCCAGCTTACCTCCGGAATTACCCGGTCCACGTAGCACACCGCTTCAAGAATATACTTCCTCTCATCATACTTGTGCACCGATTGTTTATGTTTATTTTGGTTAAATTCGTCTGTAGACAATCCAACGATAAGGGTATCGCCCAGCGCTTTCGCTCTTTTTAAAAGATTGATATGCCCCCAGTGAAGCAGATCAAAAGTTCCATAGGTTATAACTGTGTTTGACATCTATTAATCTCCTTAGATCACTGATTGTACAGTATTTATTTACTTTACGATAGGGAAAAAAATGTATATCTTTCTCGTAAGAAATCCCTGTTCAAAGAGGTACAAAGTGAGTGATTTTATAGAAAGACAAAAAGAAAGACGGAAAAAAGCGTACATTGATTTTAAAAAGTCCCTGAAGGATGCAAAATTTGATGAACCCATAACCATGTATATCTTCAGACCTGTAGCTTTTATATTTGTAAAGTTGTTTTATAAAACAAAAATCACTCCTAATATTGTTTCCTTTATCGGGATTGGACTTGGAGTGCTGGGCGGGATTTTCCTTTCCGCTGCTACAACTAAGAGCATTCTTGCCGGTGTTTTTCTCTATTTCCTTGCCATAATTGCAGATAATGCAGACGGAATGCTTGCCAGACTTACCGGGAGAGGGACTCCTATGGGAAGGATTATTGACGGGGTTTCTGATTATGCAGTAGGAACAGCAATGTACATAGGAATGCTTATTGCATTTAGCAAAGGAACGCTTTCCACCGGATTCTTTAATTTTCATCCTTTTTTGGTCCTTGCCGTATCTGCTGTAAGTATGATCGCACACCTGATTGCAGTGGATTACTACAGAGGTCTATTCACCGCTTTCGCACTTGGTAAAATGGAGCTGATAGAGGAGGAAGAAAAAATCTTTCAGAATAAAATTTCTTTCTTGAAAAGCAGAAACAATCATTTCTTTGAGAAAATCATTATCATTCTTTTCTCCATGTATCACTCGGTTCAAAGCAGGCTGTCGGGAAAAGAAAAAAAGATGTACAATGGTAAATCGTACTTTCAGGCAAATAGAACGCTTATCATGTTATGGTTCTGGATCGGTCCGGCCGCCAACGCCCTGGTGTTGATGATTTCCCTTGTATTATTCAAGCCCGTTATCTACTTAGCTTACACGATAATCTTAGGAAATGTGTATATGCTTGTTATGCTCATTATTCAGAATATTGTAAATGCAAGACTTGAAACGGAATAAGATAATAAAGTTACGTTACGTACGTTAAGAACGTTTATTTTTTTGAACAATAAAACTGGAGAGGTGCTTTAGAGAAATCGACAATCCTATTCCCGCTGAAATATAGTAAATAAAGAAACGCCATATAACAACAGCCACTCCGAGAACTCCCGAATCAACTGTTTTTGACAGAAGAAGTATAAAAAGCACCTCTGCCAGACCGGATCCGCCTGGAGTAGGCAGAACACCTATTACAAACAACAGCATCGCGGTAAGAGTCAGTGCTTCCGAAAAGCTTACTGTCTGTCCAAGCCCCTTTAAAACAAAATAAAGTACCGCAAGTGTGAAAAAATAGGAAAGCCCGTTGGAGGTAATTGCAGCTATAAACGTGCCCTTGTGCTCTTTAAAATACCGTCTGAAACTCTTTCGTGCCGTGAAAGCTTCGTGTACCAGAAAATGTTTTATACGGCCAGGTTTTTTTATGATCTTCAATCTCGATAAAAACCTGCTGAATTTAACGAGAAAGCCAATTGCATAGTATGGAGATAACATCAGCAGAACTACCATCGAAATAAACACAAGGTGCAGTACAGACGTAAAAACAAATGAGATAAAGAGCACTTTGTTGTGCATAATGGCGGAGTGATTCAGTGCAAAACCAACCATTGCACCGCTTAATATCCATATGGCATTGATCATAACCTTTGTCAATACAAGAGAGGAGCTTTTCCCGGCCGGAATTTTATTACTTGAAAGATAGTATATGAGAGCAGGAGTGACACCCATACCGAGGGGAGTTGCCATCATGGAAAATGTTTTCAAAGCACTTGTCCGGTAAGCGGTGGCAAGTTTTATTTCTTCACCGGAAGAGCGGACCATCATGAAAAAGGCAACGGAATCAAAGGAATAGATACAGATCCACAACAGTAAAAGGATTACGATGTTTGTAATATGAAAATTACTGAGAGCTGTTACTGTGGTTTCATCTACGGTAAAATAAATAACAGCAGTAAAAGTTACAATAGTGAGAATTATAAGAAAATATAAATTGCTTCTTTTTCCTGATTTCATAGTAGTAGTATACGTTTTAACTTAAGTATTCTCCAAAGTTTTAGCTTTTTTCTGCAGTTCAGCAATCTTGCGGGAAAAAAGCTGCTGAAGCCCGCGATTTTCGATCATGCCAAGGACCTTACCCTCTTTATCAACCATGGGGATAGACTGAATAGCAAACTCTTTAAGATTTTTCCGAACTTCTGTCGCTTCAGTATCCGGGGTACAGGTACAAATTACCGGTTCCATAATATCATAGGCAAGTAAAAAATCTGAAAAATCAGATGCAATAAAGGTATCCTTCAGATGATCGATAGAAACAATACCAACCAGTTTTTTATCTTTATCAACGACAGGATAGTAAAAATTATCCCTTTCACTGAATAGATTCAGTATTTTTGAAATAGAATCTGTCTCTCTGATGTGAGGAATAGTTCTATCAGCAATATCGTCTGCTACACTTTTCTTTATAAGATCTTCTTCGGAAATATTTAGACCAACTTCCCCAGCTTTTACAACAGCATATTTAACAAAAGGAGGACCGGCAATCTGTACTACAAACGTTGTTGTTGTAATAACCATTATAATAACATCTCC
>QNBL01000308.1 GCA_003641695.1 Spirochaetota bacterium | reverse complement strand
GCCTTGAAACTCCCCGAAGGATTTACCGCTTCATCCTTAAGGAAGATTCGAGCTCCTTTTCCGGGAGCTGAAAACTGACGGATCAGGGCGGTAAGGTTTTTAAGCTCAATCAGGGGGGTACTTCCCACCGCCGAATCTCCCTGAATCTCCCTGATTTCATCCAGGGAATACCCCACTTCCAGCATCATTTTTTCATAGTCAAAGGAGATATTCTTTTCTTCGAAACTGCCGTAATCTATTCCCACTGCCATTTTCATTATTTCACTTTTCCGCCTTAAAAGATCACGATACCCGGTATTCATTCAGGACCCCCTTCCCGGGATCTGAAAAGGGAAACAAGTTTATTCCCTGCTGCTGAAATCTCCGGAATATAGGCTCCAAAACTGTGGGTGTAAGCCGGATTTATCTCAACGAGAGTACCGGAAATCCTTCTTCCCGTCAGTGTTTTCACCACTACCGCATCTCCAACCTTCGCACTTTTTTGGGATTCAGGAAGACTCAAAAAACCTTTGTTCCACATCTCAAGAGGAACCTTCCTGGTATCTTCAGGAAGATGCTCCGCCCGATCTTCCGGTTTTAAAACTACCGAGTGTATGCGCACCCAGTCACCTTCGACAGCCCTGCTTCTCATATTAGCCTCTCCTTTCAATCCTCTCGCGAACATCCCCCATCAGTGCTCTGGGCACAGGAAGATCCAGCATAGTTTTCAAGCCCGGAGATGTATTTATTACCTGAGGGATCATGTTCACACACATAGCAATGGTACCAATTCCTCCGGGAACCTCCGGTTTTATGGAAAGATGTATATCAGGAGTTCCTTTAATGGTAATGTAGTCCCCTGTCTCAATCCCTGCATCCTGAGGTTCTATCTGCTGGGGGTGGATCATTTCAATTTTATTTTCTCCATCCACTACACCAGAGCCTCTCATATCACATCCTGCAACATCTCCAGTCTTGATGGAAGCGTATTCCGTTTTCCGGGGAACGTGGCTGACTATGGGTCTCATGGCCTGCTGAACCTTCCCGTCCAGACGCCATCCAAGCGCATCAGCAATCATACGGACTGACTCATTGAAACCGACATGCCCTGATAAAGTACCGTTTTTTACTCCCTCTTCAAAAACTGAAGGATTGAGCCCGACACCCTGTTCCTCCATGACTGCAGGACCGAACGGAGAAAGGGAGTTAACGCGCTTCGCCTCGATATGCTCAACATCTATACATGCACCGCTCATGAGTACCACGAGAAGATCCATAATAAGGCCCGGATTTATCCCTGTTCCCAGAACACTTACCCCCTGCCGTTTGGCAGCATCATCAATTTTCCTGGAAAGCTCCGGCTCTGATGCTCTGGGATAAGCCATCTCCTCCGCTGTAGTTATAACGTTCAGCCCTTTCTCCACAAGAAATATAATTTTATTAAAAGCCTTTGCAGTAAAAGAGTCGGTGGCAAGAAGGGCAATATCCGCCGAATGAGCCACAGCTTTTTCAATATCTTTTTCAACAATTACTTCAGGGTGTGTCCCCCGTTCCATCCCGGTAAGATCAAATATACTTTTACCAGTTCTATCGGGGCGGGTATCACATACACCGGTAATTTCGAAACCCTTCTTTGAAAGGAGCATCTTTGCCATACCGCTTCCCATGGCGCCGAAACCCCAGATAACAACCCTCACCTTATTCATATAACACTCCGTTTCAGTTCTGTTACTACCTCAGTAGTAATAACTATAACAAAAAAGTATGTTTGTCAAGAGATATTTGCGGGAATTCATCTGATGTTGCATTGGATAGAGGAAACGACTCTGCTTATATTTCTGATCCGGAGGGGATATAACAAAAAGGCCCTCTCCGTTGGAAAGATTACGAAAAAAGCCATGCTGATTATTGATGATGGGACCGGGGTTATTTTTGTACGATTGGCGGCTACTTTTTAAAAGAGCGGGGAGAGGAGCTTCTTTTCGTGTGCAGGATATTGGGCTGGCGAGCCAGACAATTCAGAATAACTTTTCCTTTCTGGCAAAGTGACTTTTCCAACCCACCCCCTTTCCGCAACAGCCTAAAAATACTACTATTACCCCATGTCCCTGGATTACTTTGATTTAAAAAACATACGCAAAACCCATCCTGCATGGCGTCTTATGACAGCAGAAAACGGACCGCTTATAGCAAGCTTTCTTGATTCCGTATTCAGGGAAAAAAATATCCGGAGTATCGAAGAATCTGAACTTACCATGCGCCTTGAAGACTACCTCTATTACCTGTCCGAAACCGGGGGCAGGCAGGAATTCCCGAGGAGTGCCGGGGAGTACCTCGATGACTGGGCAGGCAATGATAAAGCATGGCTCAGGAAGTTTTACCCCCAGGGCTCTGATACCCCCCACTACGATCTTACCCCTCCTGCAGAAAAAGCCCTGCAGTGGATGGACAGTTTATTCGAGAAAAACTTTATAGGTACCGAAAGCAGACTTTTTGCAAGCATTGAATTTCTCAGACAGATTGTTCATGGAGTTGAAAAAGATAAAGACAAAAGGATACAGGAACTTAAAGAGCAGAGGAAAGAGATTAACCGGAAAATAAAAGCAATAGAGAACGGTGATATCCCGGTACTTGATTCCAGAGAAATCCGGGAGCGCTACATTCAATTCAGCAGAACAGCAAGAGAACTTCTAGGTGACTTCAGAATGGTTGAACATAATTTCAGGGAGCTGGACCGTGCGGTCAGAGAAAAGATTGCAGCATGGACAGGCGAGAAAGGAGATCTTCTTGAGACAATTTTTGGAGAACAGGATGATATTACCCAGTCTGAACAGGGCTTGAGTTTCCAAGCTTTCTGGGACTTTTTAATGTCACCGGGGAGTCAGGATGAATTTACCATGCTTTTGAACAGAGTTTTTGAACTTAAGGATCTTGGAGATTTAACAAAGGATATCCGCTTGAAGCGTATTCATTTTGACTGGATAAACGCGGGGGAGCAGACTCAGCGGATGGTTGCACGACTTTCAAAACAGCTCAGACGTTTCCTTGACGACCGCAGCTATTATGAGAACAAAAGGATAGTAAAAATCCTGGACGATATAGACAAAAAATCCCTG
>QNBL01000307.1 GCA_003641695.1 Spirochaetota bacterium | reverse complement strand
CCAGAATGCTTCTTCCTGTGGAGGTCAATTTCAACGATGAGATCGAAGATCCCCGGCAGGAACTGGTGGAAAGGCTTATAGAGTATCAGAAGATAAAAAAATTCAGTGAACTTACGGCAATAAAAGAGGAAGAATCCGAATGGATCATAGAGAGAACCAAAGGTCAGAGGGTTCTCCCATTCCCGGAGGATGATAATCTTTGGGAGCAGATCGATGTCTGGGATCTCTTAAAGACTTTCTCAAGCATAATTTCTTCCCTTTCGTCAGAAAGAATTATAGATCTGTATGAGGAAGTTTCAATAAACGAAAAAATAAGCCTTATACAGGAACTAATCGAAAGAAGGGGGGAGTTTCTGTTTACAGATCTGATAGTAAAGAAGAACTCCACCATGGATATTGTATGTGCTTTCCTGGCGGTTCTGGAATCAGTAAAATTGAAAAAAATTATTATTCTCCAGAATAAGCTTTTTGGAGACATCAGGATCAGAGGCAGGAGTACAGGAGGAGAATGAAACTGGAAAAAGAAGCAGCTCTACTTGAAGCAATACTATTTCTCGAAACAGACCCTGTTACGGTGGGTCAACTTGCGAAGATTACAAACTTTTCTGAAGATGTAATCAATGAAGCCCTTTCTCAGCTTAAAGAGTCCCTTGAAAAGGAGCACCACGGGCTTGAATTAATTGAAATAGGAGGCGGCGTGCAGCTTTCCCCAAAAGCTGAGTTATGGGAACATTTAAAGGATAGATACGGGAGAAAAAATGATTCCAGACTTTCCAAAGCCGCATTGGAGACCCTTTCTATCATTGCCTATTCTCAACCGATTACCAGGGGAGAGATTGAGAACATTAGAGGGGTCGCATCAGACGGAATGGTCAAACTCCTCGTAAACCGTAATTTTATCAAGGTAATCGGGAAAAAGGATGTTCCGGGAAAACCGAATCAGTACGGGACGACAAAGGAGTTCCTCAAGGCTTTCAGGCTGTCCAGTATAGCAGATCTACCGAAACTCGATGATGTGGAAAGAGAAAGGTTTGAATTAAATGGATAATCAGGCAGACGAAACTTTACGGCTTCAGGTTTACATGGCACGAAGCGGGGTCGGCTCCAGACGCAAATGCGAAGAGTATATTGCTTTGGGATTTGTCAAGGTAAATGGCGTAACAGTGAAAGAAAAGGGGTATAAGGTACAAAAAGACGACAGGGTAACCTACCGGGGAAAGCTTCTCTATCCGACCAGAAAGTTGGTCTACCTTGCCCTTCACAAACCTCCACTGTATATATGCTCCAACAGCGATCCTGAAGGGAGAAACCTTGCAGTAGATCTCTTGAAAGGGGAATTCCCGGTAAGACTGTATAATGTCGGGCGTCTCGACTATCTTTCCACAGGTTTGATTTTCTTTACCAACGACGGTAATTTCACAAAAATCGTATCTCATCCTTCCAGCGGCATTGAGAAAGAATATATTGTTGAAACAAAACAGGAAATAAGAGAAGATATTCTTGAAGAATTTTTAAAGGGAGCCTGGGTAGAGGGTGTTTTCTACAAGATTGTCTCATATACATACAAAACTCCCTTCAAGGTAAGACTTGTACTACAGGAAGGAAAAAACAGGGAAATAAGAAGGTTTTTCCAGGCAAGAAGGTTAAAAATAAAAAAACTTCACCGGGTAAGAATAGGAATTGTAAATCTCGGTAATATACCGGTGGGCGGCTACCGCTACCTGACGGAAAAAGAAGTTAACTGGTTCCTTAAAACAAGAAAGAACAATAGAGGGTAGTAATGGTAATTGCAATTGATGGTCCTGCAGGGGTAGGCAAGAGTACCTTAAGCCGGCAGATTGCTGAAAAAACAGGCTTTCTGTACCTTAATTCGGGTAATTTTTACAGAGCGGTTACCTACCTTGTACTGCAGGAAGGAATAGATCCTTCTGATACCAAAAGGGTTGTAAGCCTTGCAGAGAATCTGGAGTTTAACATAAAGGAAGGCGATTTATTCGTTAACGGTGAAAATGTTGAAGAATTTCTTCATAACGATTCCGTAGATGCCTCTGTAGCTCAACTGTCTTCCATTGTTCCTTTGAGAAGAATCGTAAACAAGGCTATTCACAAAATTTCAGAATCGTTGGATATAATTGTGGAAGGCAGGGATATGACTACAGTTGTATTTCCTGATGCCGATCTGAAGATATTTTTAGATGCATCTGTTGAAACCAGAGCAAGAAGACGCTTTGAACAGGGAGTCAGCAGAATGACTCTTGAAGAGATAAAAAAAGCTATCGAAAAACGGGATGAGATTGACCGGAACAAAAAAGAGGGCAGTTTAAAAATTTCTTCCGACGCTCTGTATTTAGACACATCGGACTTGACCATAGAGCAAGTTTGTGAGAAAGTGATTGGTACTTTGAGAATTATTAAAAATAGCACCCAGGAGAAATAAAAGCATTATGGTGGATAGAGAATCGGACATTACTGAAACACAAACAGACCTTCAGGAAGAGTACCTGAAAACCCTAAACAATATCGAAGAAGGTCAGCTTATTGAGGGAACAGTAATTGAAATTAGTTCTGAGAACGTATTTGTCGATGTCGGATACAAATCAGAGGGGAAGATACCCCTGTCAGAGTTTAAAGAAACACCTGAAATTGGTGACAAAGTAAACGTAATTCTTGTCAGGAAAGAGGGCAAGGGAGGGCAGGTAGTAGTTTCCAAGGGGAAAGCAGATGTAAAGGTTTTCTGGAAGGAACTTAAAAGAGCCAGCCAGGAACAGGAAGCTGTAGAAGGTACATTTTCCAAAAGTATTAAAGGCGGTTTCGAGGTTGATCTCGGATACGGTGTAACCGGTTTTTGCCCATTATCAAAAACCGATGTAGTCAGAGTTGAAACTCCCGAGGACTATGTTGGTATGAAAGCAAAATTTCTTATAGACCGCTTGTACAGTGAAAATAAACTCAAGATTGTACTCTCCAGAAGGGAGTATCTTGAAAGAGATATTAAAGAAAAGAAAGAGAAATTTTTCAGTACAACCGAAGTAGGTGACACCGTCAACGGCATTGTAAAAAGTTTCACCTCTTTTGGTGCATTTATTGATCTTGGCGGTTTTGATGGT
>QNBL01000306.1 GCA_003641695.1 Spirochaetota bacterium | reverse complement strand
TCTGCAATGGCAACACTCATTGTCGTGGTAGTCTTTATTACGATAGGGCTGCTTGCCCTGTTTACGAGACAAAAAAAAGTGAGCAGTGTTGTAGATATCGAAGATTAGATAGAGGGGACAACCACAAGGACCGCCCCGAATCGAGGCGGTCCTTTTTTTCATAAACGAGGATTAAAGTTTACGCTGATATAACCGGTGAACGACCTCATCAACTGCTCCCAGTTTGTGAATATCAGCAAGCATAAGCACTGTTGACTCGTTGATCTGCACTGTTTTTGCAATCTTGAAATTCCTGCTCCTGACAGTTTTTGACAGTTCGTAGTAGAGCAGTGCATTTCCCCCCAGTCTCTGGTACTCGGGAAGGATTGCCATTCCGTTGGCAAGAAGTTTCTCGCTCCTCTTCATTCCCCGCATCATTCTAAAGAACCCCGGTAGGGTAATCCTGCCCATGTTCCTGTGGAGTATGGGGCTGATATCTGCAAAAGCAAGAAGATAGCCGACAATCTTGTCATCGTAGGTTAAAATCTTTATAAGATCCGGAGATGCTATGGTGAGAAGATCTTTCTTGAGTTGATTAAGCTCTTTGTCAGTCAGGGGATAGTCTTCCGGATGATCAGCAAGGGTAGTATTATAGAGAGCAATAATTTTATCGGCTATTTTGAGGATTTCTTTTTTCGATTTGAATTCCAGTACCTTAAAACGGCCTCTTTGGAGAACTTTCTCTGCCATCCTGGTAATTTTTTCGGAGAGTACAAAGTTATCCGGGCTTATATCTGTTCCATAGGTGTCAAAGAATTTGGTGAATCCGGAATTCTCAATAAAGGTACGGTAGTAGGGATAGTTGTAAGGCATCATTGTCATGGGTGCAGATTGCTCATAACCTTTTATCAAGACACCGCTGCCGTATGCACCACCGAAAAGCATAGGCCCGTCCAGGTATTCAAGTTTCCTCTCCTTTGCCCAGGCTGCTGCAGCATCAAGGAGGGCTGCGAAGACATCCTCACGTTTCGCTGCATCGAGAAAGAAAAAGTGGGCACACTTACGGTTGTGTTCTTTCTGATAACGTACGTTGGAAACGACACAGATCCGCCCTACTGTTTTATCGTTCTCTTTTGCAAGAAAAAACTCCCCCTCGGAATGAAGAAAGAAGGGATGCCTTTTCTTCAAAATCTTTTTCATATCGATATCAAACCAGGGTATCCAGTTGATTTCCCTGGAATAGATTCTTTTCGGGTATGTAATGAATTCTTTTATAAACTTGTTTCTATTTCCCGTTTCAGAAAGCTTTTCAATAGTAATCATGTTACTCCACCATGGAAAAATGTTCTTTTATATAAATGAATAAATTGGTAAAGACAGGATCTCCTTTTTTCAATCTTCCGTCAAGTAGAACATCGTCCCTGTTGCGTTTGAACCAGGTAAAAAGTCTTTCTGCCCCCTCCTTTTGATCTTCCGCCTTGAATACGATACGGACAACCTTCGTAAGTTCATCCTCTCCCATGATCTTCCTGTTCCCGGCCATGACAAGGATGAAACTCCTCCCGAAAGAGCTTCGTTCAATTGAAACACCGTCATCTTTGTTAAGCTTTTCCCGTGCTCTGTTAAGTTCCTCAACCCGCATATTGTAAAGAATGGTATTTGCCTGCTTTATCAGGAACAAAAGCCCTTCTTCAGGTATGTCCTTGATGAGGGACCGCAGTTCCTTGCGCAGTTCCTTCCGGGGATCATCATTTTCCTGTTTACTTTTTTTTTGTCCCATAAAATACCTGTCCTTCTAAAAGTTTTCAAAGTATTCAAACGCATCTATAATATCAAGATACACCCCATCGAACCCTGCATCCATTATTTTCTGCAGGTAGGAATCCCGCCTGTCTACAATGATATCCTGCCATTCTTTTTCCCAATACCATACCTTGTAGTTTCCCGGCCAGTTTGGATTTTCTGCTCCCAGCCAGTCAGGCGGACTGTTGTTCCATTCAGGTTCCCAGTAGTACCGGTAGTCTTCCGCCTCTCCAATACTCATGTAGGCTATAACAAGTCTGCTTCCGCCGTTGTTTTTTGTTTTTAATCCGGCGATCTCATTATGAGTATATTCATTCCCGTTAAAGAAAGCATCCATTATTATTATATCGTAATCAGTTGCAGCAACGGCGTTTAGGAAAGCATCTTTATCTGAAAAGTTATCATCAGGATTAATCAGGTACAGGAAATTTTCGGCCTCCGGAAGATTGGAAATAGTGCGGTTATTACTCTTGTAGGGTGAAGCCGGGTAGCCCGGTATTATATTTAAGCTCCGCCGGGGAGCTGCAAATGAGATATATCCCTTTTCGTTATTCCAATTGTATGAGTTATCCATTTTGCCGGTAGTAGAGCAGTAGTCTGTAACGAGAGCCTGTACCCCCTCTGCCTTGAGACGATCAAGGTATCCGGTAAAATATTTCTGTTCCGCAGTTGGCGTAGGTTCATTGTCCCGGGTATATCCGTAGTAAAGATCCTCACGTCCGGTTCCGTTTATTGCCTGCACGTAGTCAGCAGCGAGGGGTCCGTCAGCTTCGCCGTTCAGTGTTACTATTTTCTGGCCGTTCTGGGGAATAACGATGAAGTCTGTCCTTGCTCCGGTGTGGGATGGATCTCTGGCATATTCTGCAATTTTAATAACAAAGCTCCGCATGTCAGCTCTGAAATCTCTGTTTGGAATATCCGGATTTGTTTGGCATGCAAAGATAAATCCCATAATAAGGAGAATGGGAAATCTCAATCTTCTCATGTCTTCCAGTATAGTACAGAAAATTATATTTTCAATGTTATCATCTGTTTACTCTGCAGTTAGCAAGTAGACCGGCCGCTTTTTCCTGCAGCTCTGCTGCTCTCACCGATGATTCCTTCAGTGCTTTTTCAAAAGAATCTAGAATATCGTAGTAGTAGTTCCATCCCGCTTTCTCTGCGTTCAGCTGTTTTGAAAGCTGACTGTCATCTCCTTCTGTAAAATTGACGGCAGCTTGTATCCGTTTTCTACCCTGCCGGAGGAATACTTCTCCGTCCCGGGAGTCCCGGTTCCGGAAAATTTCCAGGGCTTTCAATGCGTACCTGATATAAACGATTGTAACCGGTATTTTCGAAACAAAGCATCCGGTAAAGGGGTC
>QNBL01000305.1 GCA_003641695.1 Spirochaetota bacterium | reverse complement strand
GTGGATGAAAGTATCCTGAACTCAACAGTGCACCGATAACAGTCCATCTCTTCAAGAGAAGGCCACGGTTCTTTTCCGCGTGCAGTACCCCATATAAACCCCGGAATACGGCGGGCAAACAAAAAAGGATCTTCCCCTTTGTAGAAGGATGATTCTTCAGGTGAATATGTAACAAGATTTACATTACCTGCCTGTGCAAGCTTGAAGCATTCCATCAGAACACTTTCGGGTATGTCAGAAAGATCTTCCTGACTGTTTTCCTTTGAAGAGACTTCCTTTTCGTTTTCTTTATGCGGTTTTGTTACCTCGGTCAAGTCCGGGTTCGGCACATTTACAGATTTTACTGATTCTGCAATCACGGTTGACTGTTCATTGTAATCTGTTGATAGCTCACCAGTATCTTCAATCTCATCCAGAAGAGTACTGACAAAATCCATTGCTTCGAATATGTTATCTGCAACCACTGCTGAGAAAGACAGCTTGTTGTCCCTTACAGCTGCCATAAGATCTTCTGCCGCATGAAGTACCTTTGTCATTGCCGGAAAGTTGAAGAGTCCGCTGTTTCCTTTTAGTGTATGAACAGCTCTGAATAACTCTGCAATAATATCCATGTTGTCCGGTTCTTTCTCAAGCAGAAGCAGATCCCGGCTTGTTTTCTCCAAGGTATCTCTGGCTTCTAGAATAAATTGTTCAAGCAGCTGATTCATTTTTCATCTCCATAGTCTAGAAGTATTGAGCAATATGCTGTGAGTATGTCGGGATCAATAGGTTTTACCATATAAAAATTTGCGCCCGATTCAAAAGCAGAGATCCTGTCTTTCTCCTGGGCTTCCGTAGAGATCATTATTGCAGGAGCCTGAGAGATGTTTTGTGTACGCAGTTCTTTCAAAAAACCGTATCCGTCAAGTTTGGGCATATTGATATCTACAAGATAAAGATCATAAGGCCTGTTCCCAAGTATCTTCTCCATGGCTTCAAGTCCGTTTACAGCTTCATCCACTTGGTATCCAGAAGTTTCAAGGATGCTGCGGTGATACATGCGGACAGTTGCCGCATCGTCAATTATAAGTATGCGTTTATTATTTGGCATAACCTACCTCCGGTTTCTGATAGACTATGGATTTGGGAAACTTTCGTATTTTAAACAGCGATGATATCCTGCTCATGGATTCACTGTGTCCGAGACATATATATCCACCGGGATTGAGTGCCCCGTAGAATACTTCGGCAGAGCGGCGCCGCGAGATATCATCAAAGTATATAAGAAGATTCCTGCAGAAAATTATATCGAAATTCCTGTATGGACGTGTTGATGCGGGATCGTTTAGATTGACCCTGGTAAATTCAACCGATCGTATTATCTCTTCTGAAATTCCGAATGTTCCGTCTGAAAGTTTTGAAAAATATTTATGCAGTATATTCTTCGGAAGGTGCTGAACCGATCTTTTTGAGTATACTCCTTTCTTGGCTTTGCGTATCATCTCCGTATCAATGTCTGAAGCATACAGTTCCACATCCCACTGTTCAATTCCTTTCCAGTATTCCAGCAGATAAAGGGCAATGGAATAAGGTTCTTCCCCGGAAGATGACGGGATTGACCATATTTTTATCGTTTTCTTTTCTTTCTTGCGTGCCGTTATTTCAGGAAGCATTGATTCAACCAGACTCTGGAATTGATATTCTTCTCTGAAAAAATAGGTTTCATTCACTGTCATTATGTTTGTCAGACGCTGCAGCTCTTCTCCGCTTGCCTGGAACCTCATGAAGTTGAAATAACCTCTAAAATCGGTATGGCCTGAGGCGGTTATCCTTTCAGAAAGACGTTTGTCAACGAAGTATCGTTTTGACTCTGAGAACAGGATTCCTGTCTTGCGGTAGAAGAATTCCCGGAATTTAAGAAAATCTTCACCGGTTATCACAATGTCAGACATTTTTAAGTACCTTTTATCCGCTTAACAGCCACATCTACAGCAAATTCTATATAGTTGACATTACTGAATTTGTCTTTTACTTTTTCAAGAGCATCCAGTGCTCTGTCGCTGCCTATTTCTCCGAGAAGATTAATAGCGCCGGCACAAACATTTACATGGTTTTCAGTTTCAAGAACATTGATGAGCCACTTCTCAACATCCGGATGTCTAAGTGATTCCAGAATATCTATCGCAAATATCCTCACATCCGAATCCGGGTCGGTTAACAGTTTTGACATTACCGGAGCTACTGAGTCCGGAAGATTTTCCATCGCTTCAATTGCACCGTTACGGAGTGCGGCATCGTCACTCCGCAGACATCTGATTAAAGCCTGAACTGCTTCATCTCCGCCTACGACAGCAAGACTTGTAAGGATTGCTTCTCTTACATTGGGGTTGGTTTCATTTTCCAGTTGCCTGGAAAGGGGTTTTGCCGAATCTTTAAATTCCGCAAGATCTCTTGCTGCCCATGTCCTTATTTCGGGATCACTGCTGGCAAGCTGATGTACCAGTCCGTCAAAATCACGGTCCTGGTTGCGTTCGTGATTATGTATTTCCTCTGAGTCAGACCTTTTTCTAACAAGCCCCATGTAAAACCCTCCTTACTATAAAGTTAATCTCCGGAGCTGCGGACCTATTTTATCCGCCGGAAGTATCAAGGATGCTCCGTCTTTCTCTATGAGCTCTTTGGGCATTCCAAAGACCACTGCTGTTTCCTCTGCCTCTGCAATTGTCTTTCCGCCCTTGTTTTTTATCTCCATGAATGAATCCGAACCGTCATTCCCCATTCCTGTAAGAAGAACTGCCGTTATGTTCTCAGGTTCGTATACCTCCAGAGTTGTTAAGCCGAGAAGTTCGACAGAAGGATGCCACAGATATTTGGGAGATTCCGGTTTTGGGACCGCCATTTTTTTACCGCTTCTTTCTGTAATGGCAATATCGGCTCCCCCTTTTGCAATATATATTGTTCCCGGATGCAGAATCTGGGGTTTTGAGACTTCAACTACGGACATTCTGCATATGCTGTCAAGCCGTTTTGCAAATGTTTTTGTAAATGCAGCGGGCATATGCTGAGCTACAACAACGGGAGCTGGGTAATTTTCCGGAAGTTCAGGAAGAATTACTTCCAGGGTAGAGGGCCCTCCTGTTGATACACCTATGATAACAATTTTT
>QNBL01000304.1 GCA_003641695.1 Spirochaetota bacterium | reverse complement strand
TCTGGAAACACCCTATAGAAAGGTGGAGAATGGAAAGGTACTTAAAGAGATAAAGTATCTTTCTGCTATGGATGAGGAAAAGTATTATATTGCACAGGCAAATGCGGCAATCGATAAAAACGGGAACTTCAAGGATGAGCTTATCTCAGTCCGGAAGGCAGGAGACTATACTACAAGAAGACCTGAAGATATACAGTACATGGATGTTTCGCCGAAGCAGGTAATTTCAGCAGCGACATCCCTTATTCCTTTTCTTGAGCACGATGATGCAAACCGTGCACTTATGGGATCGAACATGCAGCGTCAGGCGGTACCATTGGTATTCCCGGAACCCCCGAGGGTCGGGACAGGAATGGAGGCGAAGGCCGCCTATGACTCCGGAGTTCTGGTAAAGGCGAGAAGAGCCGGTACCGTTGAGTATGTCACTTCTGTTAAGGTTGTGATAAATCCGGATGAGAAAGAGAATGATTATGATCGGGACGAGTATCTGATGCAGAAGTATCAGAGGACGAACCAGGATACATGCTTCAACAATAAACCTATTGTCAGGATTGGCCAGCATCTTGATGCAGGAGCTGTTATTGCCGACGGCCCTGCGACAAGTCAGGGAGAGCTTGCACTTGGAAGAAATGTTCTTGTAGGGTTTATCCCCTGGAACGGATATAATTATGAGGACGCAATCCTTATATCTGAAAAGGTAGTAAAAGAGGATATATATACCTCTGTGCATATCAAGGAGTTTTCCATCGATGTGCGCGAGACGAAACTGGGACCGGAGAAGCTGACACGTGATATTCCGAATATCAACGAACGTGCTCTTGATCAGCTGGATGAAGAGGGGATTGTGAGAATTGGGGCAAAGGTAGGTTCCGGTTACATTCTGGTGGGTAAAGTTACTCCCAAGTCTGAAACCGAGACAACTCCCGAGTTCAAGCTCCTTAATTCGATATTTGGAGAAAAGGCAAAGGAAGTTCGGGATACTTCGCTTAAAATTCCTCATGGAACCGAGGGTACGGTAATTGACGTCCAGAGACTCAAAAGATCTGAAGGTGATGATCTGCCTCCCGGAGTGGATGAGGTTGTGAAGGTTCTTGTTGCAACAAAGAGAAAGCTCCGTGAAGGGGATAAAATGGCAGGACGTCATGGAAACAAGGGGGTTGTTGCCCGGGTTCTTCCTGAAGAGGATATGCCGTTTATGGAAGACGGAACGCCTCTTGATATCTGTCTGAACCCGCTTGGTGTACCTTCCCGAATGAATATCGGGCAGCTTTTGGAAACACAGTTAGGGTTTGCTGCCAGGGGTCTGGATGAATGGTTTTCCACCCCGGTATTCCAGTCAGCATCAACTGATATGATTGAAGAAAAGCTTAAGGAAGCCGGGCTTCCTGCTTCTTCAAAGATGAAGCTTTTTGATGGTAGAACAGGGGTCCCTTTTGAAAATGAGGTATTTGTTGGATATGTATATATGCTGAAACTGCACCACCTTGTGGACGACAAGATGCATGCACGGTCTACCGGACCGTACTCGCTGGTAACACAGCAGCCTCTTGGCGGTAAAGCGCAGTTTGGCGGTCAGCGGCTTGGAGAGATGGAAGTTTGGGCTTTGGAAGCGTATGGTGCAGCCAATACCCTTCAGGAGCTTTTAACGATCAAGTCTGACGATATGAACGGCCGTGCAAAGATCTACGAGAGTATCGTAAAGGGAGAACCTTCAACCAGTGCAGGTGTCCCTGAATCGTTTAACGTTCTTGTGCAGGAGTTGCGCGGACTGGCCCTGGATATGTCGATATACGACTCCAAGGGGGGCAGGGTTCCTCTGACAGAGAGGGATGAAGAGTTGATTAATCGGCAGGGAGCACAGTTCTAAGAGGGAGTTAGCAGGATGCAGGATATAAAAGAATTTGATAAAATAATGATAAAGTTAGCCTCTCCGGAACAGATCAGATCATGGTCTTACGGAGAGGTTAAAAAGCCGGAGACCATAAACTACAGAACCCTTAGACCAGAACGGGACGGTCTGTTCTGTGAAAGGATTTTCGGAACGACCAAGGAATGGGAGTGTTACTGCGGTAAATTCAAATCCATCCGGTATAAAGGTGTTATCTGTGACCGGTGCGGAGTTGAGGTAACTCATTTTAAAGTTCGCCGTGAACGTATGGGTCATATAGAGCTGGCAGCACCGGTTTCTCACATCTGGTATTACCGTTCCGTTCCCTCAAGAATGGGTCTTCTTCTGGATCTTAGTATTGCAGCTCTCAGATCGATTCTCTACTACGAAAAATATGTCGTTACGGAGCCCGGTGATACTGACCTTAAAAAGATGGATCTCCTCTCTGAAGAGGAGTATATGGAGGCCCGGGAAAGATACGGGGTTGGTTTTAATGCAGGTATCGGTGCTGAAGCTGTAAGAAATCTTCTTGAAACTCTTGATCTCGATGCTCTTTCTGCAGAGCTTCGGGCTAAAATGATCGAGAAAGGAGCCAAGACCGATAAACGCCTCCTGAAGAGGATCGAAATCGTAGAGAATTTCCGGGATTCAGGTAATAAACCGGAATGGATGATTCTCGATGTTATTCCGGTTATTCCACCTGAACTACGGCCGATGGTTCAGCTTGATGGCGGGCGTTTTGCAACTTCTGACTTGAATGATCTCTATCGAAGAGTTATTAACCGTAACAATCGTCTGAAAAGACTCATGGCTCTGAATGCTCCCGATATCATCATAAGAAACGAAAAAAGAATGCTGCAGGAAGCAGTGGATGCCCTTTTTGATAACTCAAAGAAGAAGAGGGTGGTCAAGGGTGCATCAAACAGGCCTCTGAAGTCTCTTTCCGATATGCTTAAGGGGAAACAGGGACGGTTCAGGCAGAATCTGCTTGGGAAACGTGTAGACTACTCAGGACGTTCTGTAATTGTTGTAGGACCGGAACTCAGGCTCCATCAGTGCGGGCTTCCTGCAAAGATGGCTCTTGAACTGTATAAGCCCTTTATTATGAGAAAACTGGTTGAGAACGATGTTGTATACAATATAAAGAAGGCCAAGACACTGGTAGAACAGGAAACCCAGGAGGTTTGGTCTGTACTGGATGATGTGGTCAAAGAACATCCTGTTATGCTGAACCGTGCCCCTACGCTGCACCGTCTTGGTAT
>QNBL01000303.1 GCA_003641695.1 Spirochaetota bacterium | reverse complement strand
TTGACAACGCCCTGAAGCACGGTAAAACCGAGAGCGGAAATACCCTGCCCTACTGATGCGGGAATACCGATCTTCAAAAGCAGTTTCATTGCTTTCCTGTCAGGCTTCATATTACGGAATTTCAGCTTTATCCCCCTGCGACCCCGTAAAAGAATGGCGACTCCCACTGCAGAGGCTACTATTCTGGAAAAAACAGTAGCGTAGGCCGCTCCCCTTACGGTCATTGAGGGGACCGGACCGAATCCGAATATCAGAATGGGATCCAGGATAATATTCAGGACTACCGTCAGGGACTGTACCAGGAGCGGCGTGAGACTGTTTCCAATCCCCTGAAGAGAGCTTCTTAGAACAAAGCTCATAAACATGAACGGTATTCCTGAAAATATTATTCTAAGGTACGATGACGTATATTCAAAGGTATCCTCCGGAACCTGCATCAGAACAAGAAGGCTGTCGGTAAAGATTATCCCCAGAATACTTATCAGTACAGCTATCGCAAGAATCAGTGAAGTCATCTGCCCGAGATAAAAATCCATCCTGTCCCTGTCTCCCTTTCCCTTCGACTGTGAAATAAGGGTAGTACCGGCATTTGAAAAACCGAAAGCAAACACTATCATAAAAAAGATAAGATTCATTGATATGGACGGGGCAGACAGTGCTTCCTTTCCAATCTTGCCGAGAAAAAATGTATCCGCAAGATTGTAGAGCATCTGAAAGAAATTTCCGAGCATTATGGGAAGAGCCAGCTTGATAAGCTTCGGATAGGTATACGTGTGATCAGTCATAACTGCCGACAGGATAGATTATATGAGTATTATTGGCAATAGAGCTGTTTTTAAGAGCCTATTTCACAGAATAAAGCTCCAATTCCGCCGCTTTGGCCAATACCATGTAAAATCCATTCCCGTACGTAAAACAGGCACTGTCCCTCACCCCTTCGGCCACCAATGCATGGTTAAGCGAAAGGTCCGTACCTACGGTGTATATTCCATCGGGTACCGTAACAACCAGAAGAAATCCGGCAGGCCCTGAATACGCCAGATCCGACCGGATAACCTGAGAGCCTGCCTGAATAGTTTTCAGGATTTCAAAACCGGCAGAATAAAAAACTAAAGATTTCATCCCCTCATTTTCTTCCAGAACCGCAGTAATATATTCCTGAGCAAAGGGGATGGTACTGCACCAGAGAGACTTTCCTGCAAAATCATTACTTTCCATGCATATCTTTCCAGTATCTGTATTAATTACAAGCAATTTGTAACTACCCCCTGACCAGTTGTGAACAAGAAGCACTCTGCTGTCCTCATCATGAATTGATGTATATCCGAGAACTCCGTCAGCGCGCGAGTGATTGCCGATTACGGTAAATTCTCCCAGGGGTTTTCCATCCATCCCTATCTTGAAAAGCATTCCCTTTGCTTCACCCCCTTCCCGGTCTCTCCTGTCTATCTCCCTTCCATACTTTGTAAAAACTCCGCTTGTGCTAACACGGTAAGAGGGGATAATGAAGTCGTGCATAAATAGAAGATCCACAGGATCCGGCGTATAAAACATAAAATCCATCTTGAGGCTGAAAGAATCCAGACACAAAACACCTCTTTCAGATTCCACGTCCTCAGGCTTGGCTACGGCATACAGCTTCCCGTCAGCAGTTTTTACCGGAATTACGGAAGAAAAATCCTGTCCCCCCTTCCCTTCAATAAATTCAGAAACGGTAATTCCAGTCCCGTTTATAACCCTTACCCCGCATCTAACAGCCCCTCTTGTTCCAAAAACGATATCTGATTTACCATCCCCGTCCATATCCTCCATTAAAGCGGGAACCAGTCCCGGGCTACTAAGCTTCCTTTCAAGAAGAAGCTTTCCGTCAAAACTGTAAATAAGAATACCGGTTGAAGACGCGATAACAATTTCCGGATCTTTGGTACCTCTGCAGTCGGAAATAAAGATTTCCGCATTTTCCTGAGAACGGCAGTCGGCCGGTAACCCGGCACTCATAACCCTATTGAAGACCGGGGGGTTTTCAGTAACGGTCCCCGGACGGTCCTGTAAACCGAGCTTCCATCCGTTATCCAGTTCCATTCCGGGCTCTTTCGAACACCCGGAAAGAACTATTAAACTAATAACTGTAAATAGAAATGGTATCGTCGTATACAAGGGTAATTTCATCTTTACCATCTGAATTCAGATCACTTACAATTACATTCGCCAAAACGCTTTCTTTTCTGTCCGTTCCAATTACAGCAATTTGATTAAAATCAAGATCATATATATAAAGTCCCGTTTTATTCCACAAAAACATCTCTGAATTCCCGTCTGAATTCAAATCGGCAAAAAACCACCTGTACGGGGAGGGAAAATCCCTTTCAGCCATATCATATTTGATCTTGGTCTTAAACCCGGAATCAAGAAAATAGAGGACCCTCGGAGCAGACTGATATACAGCAAGAAGTTGTTTACCTTCCTTTTTAACCATGGAATGAAAAAATATCTTAAGGTTATCACCGGGGGAAAACAAGGGTCCGGATAATTTCCCCGTATCGATATCCAGCCTTCTTACTTCCGTCTTTCCGGTATAGTAGTTGGTTTTATCTGCAATAAAATATATTTCAGGATTTCCGTCTGAATCCATATCAGCGGAATAGTAAAAAATCTGGCCGTTGTTTCCTTCCAGGCCCGGATTGAAACTGTTTTCCGCAGGATTGCCGTTCTCATTCATCATATATACAAAATACTCTGAATCATCCGCCTCAGCACCGTTGGGATAGGTAATTCTGCATCCGTTGCTCGGTGTATGAATATCCGAGAGAATCATCTCCCCGCCTGTCCTGAGTAAACCGATAGGGTTCGCCGCAGTCGGATAGAAAAAACCTATCTTCATTGAATTCAGGTCAACTCCCATTACTCCCCTGGGCTGCTGGACATATCCGGTGTTAAAATCAATCATCATTATACCGCTGCTGTCAACAAGAGATCTCCCCATAACAGTATCAGGAAACCGGCCCAGCCGTTTATACCTGAGAAGCTTTCCATCCGCGGCATAGAAAAGAAGCTGAAATGATCTCTTCCTAAAAATAACTATATCAGCTTTCCCGTTGCCGTCAGTATCAGGCCAGACCCCTCCTGTATCAGTAATGTAACAATCCGCCGGAATTTTGAATTCACACAGCAGATTCATATCCGAGTCCACAGT
>QNBL01000302.1 GCA_003641695.1 Spirochaetota bacterium | reverse complement strand
TGTCATAGGCAGAGTGCCCTGTTGCAAATACAAAATGGTCCCCAGGGTATTCCCTTGATGCCGAAAAGACGGAAGCGACCTTATTGTCTCCAACATCCATGGAGGCTATCTTTTCGTCAAAGACGATCTTTCCCCCGATGGCAAGGTAGTCGTCTCGTAAATTCCTGACTATCGATACAAGATTATCGCTACCTAGATGTGGATGGGTCATGTAGAGGATCTCTTCCGGGGCTCCCGCTTTTACGTAGGATTTCAGGATAAACTGCTTCTCCATTGCTATCCTTTTTGTTCTTGAGGTCAGTTTCCCGTCGGAGAATGTTCCCGCTCCCCCCTCTCCGAAGGCGTAGTTGCTTACCGGATTGAAGATGCCGGTACGTTCAAAATCCGCTATTCCCGCACTTCTGGTTTTAACATCGCCGCCCCGTTCAACGATTACTGTATTAAATCCGGCTTTCTGCAGTATGTAGGCGCAGAAGAATCCTGCCGGACCGCTGCCGACTACCGTAATCTTCTCTTTTCTTTTTTGCCAGGTTATTTCAAGTTCCGGAAAGGGTGGTATTTCATCCCTGAATCCGGGGGAGGTCACTACTACCGAAAGAACCCACTTGATTGAGTTCTTCTTTCTTGCATCGAGGCTCTTCCTGTCTATCCGGTAGGTAAACTCATCGGTCTTTACAATTTCCCGGATCTTTTTTTCAAGTTCTTCTGCAGTATAGCCGGTGTGTATGGAGAGTCCTATTTTTTTTGTGCCCATTGGTTTTATTGCCCTTTATATATTCCGTTGCCGGAGCTTCCCGCATAAATTACCGACGGATCCGAGGGGTCAACAGCGAGGGCGTTAAAGTACAGAACACCCAATCCGTCATTGACCGGCTTCCAGTTCTCTCCTGAATCAGTGCTCATGAATATTCCTCTTCCGCCGGAAACATCGTGGTAGGGTTCATCGGTTGTCGCCGCATAGATGATGCTGCTGTTTACAGGGCTGATCTCGACGGATGAGACTTTGAGGTTATACGCTTCTCCGAAACCTTTATTTAACAATTCCCAGGATCCGCCTCCGTCCCTGCTTCTGTAGACGCCTCCGTAAAAGTATATTTCCAATGTATGATCATAGCCTCCGATTACGGCTGTGTATATCATCCGGGAATCATCTTCCGGGATCACAATATCCCACACGGTTATCTGGGGAAGTTCTGTATCGATCCTGTGCCAGGAAGCTCCCGCATCGACCGATTTGAATAATCCTCCCTGAACGGTTTTTGAGTTCCTTCCGTCTTCGATTGTCTTTGCTTCAAACCCTGCGTACAGGATGTTTGAGTTACCCGGATCTATGTAAATTTTCCTTACCAGAAGGTTATTATCAATACCCAGTCCCTTGTTTACTGCGAACCAGTGTTTTCCACCGTCAACGCTTTTGTATATACCGTTGTTATAGCTTGCGGCATACAGTATCCGGGATTCCGCGGGGCTGTTTTTGTCCAGCGCCAGGGACCATACCTGGGCATCGGGAAGTCCGTTGTTTAAGGCCGTCCAGGTTTCCCCGTAATCTGTGCTTTTATATACTTCTCCTGAGTTTTCCTCCCACCAGCCGCAGGAAGCGTATACTATGTTCGGCCTGTCAGGATCAACAATAATATCAAAGGTATTATCCTTGTACTTCATCCCGTTTTCCATCTTTTTAAAGGATATGCCTCCGTCGATACTCTTTAATAATCCAATATCCCAGTATCCTGCATACACTCTGTTTGAATCGGAAGGATCGACCGCAACGGCATCGGCGCAGGTTGTTTCAAATCCTTCCCCCCTCCAGTAACCGTTGCTATACGGCTTTGTGTAAAGCTGTTTCCAGTCCTTCCCCCCGTTTTCCGTTTCAAACAGGTGCATTGATGTTCCGAAAAGAACCCTGGAGGAATTTACCGGATCAATCCCCATAGACATGGGGGAGACACCTGTATCCGGAATCCAACCCAAATCCATATTGCTGTCTTCTGTATCAGCTCTGGATACCCAGTTCCAGGAACTCCCCCCATCGGTAGTTTTGTAAACCCCCGGATCAGGAGTCCACGGCATGTTTCCCGCGTAAAGAACTTCAGGATTGTTTCTGTCTATAACGAGGGTTGTGTAGTTACAGGTAAAGCCGCTCTCTTTGCCAATAGTCTTGGGGAGTCCGTTATTTACAGGTTTCCAGGAATCACCGCCGTTTGTGCTTTTATAGACGCCTCCTCTCCAGATCCAGCTTCCCGGATCCGTCCACAGGGTAACGTAGACGGTTTCCGTATTTACCGGGTTCACGATAATTTCCATTGCCTTTAAATTCGGCAGCCCGGACTTTTTACGCTTCCATGACTCTCCTCCGTCGGTGCTTTTATAAACACCCTTGTCGGTGGCTGCGTATATGATATCCGTATTTTCAGGATCTATATCCAGAGAGTAGATCATGGCTTTCCGGCTGATTCCGGTATTACGGATCAATCTCCACGATTCTCCGCTGTCCGTACTTTTGTAGACTGATCCCTTTATTTCCACCGAGTCCCAGTGATAACTGTCAAAGTCGTATCCCTTTTTATGGACTCCGACACCTGCATAAAGGATGTTATGGTTTTTGGGATCCACAACAATATCGTTAACCGGTGCGCTGAATGCATACTCTGCGATTTCCGGAAATCCGGAGCGTTTTGGAGTCCAAAAATCCCCTCCGTTTACCGATTTGTAGATACCGCCTCTTGTTGCCAGGTATAGAATATCGGGATTATCCGGATTATAAGCAATATCCTGTACAAAGTAGATGTTCAGGCCGTCATCTTTAATTTCCCAACTTTTACCGTTGTCGGTGCTTTTATATACACCTCCAACATCACATCCAACGTAAATGGTATGAAGATGGTCGTTTGTAACGGTAATTGAGGATATCCATCCTCCTCCTCCGGGCCCTGCCGGTTTCCATGAAATCTGAGTATACGCATTGATGCTGAACATGCTTAAGAATGAAAAATAAAGAAGGAGTCTTAATACTTTCATGGAGACATTCTAAAGGGATAATCATGAATTGACAATGGATTGTGCGGGTATCCTGGTTTTCGCTGATGACAACTGGCGAAAGATCACCTATACTTTTTATATGAAGATAATGGTTACGGGAGCCACCGGGCTCCTTGGAAGAGCTGTGTATAAGCAGCTTGAGGGAAACGAGAATTTCAATGTAAT
>QNBL01000301.1 GCA_003641695.1 Spirochaetota bacterium | reverse complement strand
GTATAGATTGCCCGTTTGGCAGGGAAGATTCTGCTGCTCCCCTCTCCGGTTAAAAAAACCTTCTTGTCCTTTGAAAGGCTGCTTGTGTATCGGTCTGCCTCAAGCTTGTTGAATCTTTTAAACACATCTGCCGTTTCCAGCATCTCTTTACATAATGAAAATTGTGTGTACTTTGCTTCTTTACTGTTCATGTTTATCTCCTGTATTCTTCTAATACTTCCTGAATTAACGGATCATTATAAAAACCGGCACCAAGATGCTGCCAGAATGCCTCTGCATACGAAGTCCCTGCCTGAACACCCAGTTGTTCATCGTTTTCTCTCATATCCTGGAAAAAATCATCAATACCAAACATCCGTTTCATCAGGGCAATTTGGGATGTGTGCTGTGAAAGCATGCCAACCTTTTTTTCAAAAACCGATGTCACATCAACAAAAAAGGATGGATCCGGTACATTGCGGCCCAGAGGATCAGTATTCCCAAATGGTTCTGTATGATACAAAAGGGGGGTAGTATCGACAGGAGGGACATCAGTCGGTACGTTCTGAAGAGTTGAAAGCATGGTTCCGGCTTCCACAATCGTACTGGTAGCTCTGTGGTCACTGTGATAATCGAAGGGAAGATGGGTAAAAACAATTCCCGCCCGTACCTTTCTTATCAGCTCTATCACCCTTACCCGGGCCTGGAGGGTATCGTAGACAAATCCATCCCGCTGATCGAGGCAACAGTACTCTGCGCCAATCACTTCAGCTGCCCGCCGGGCTTCCTCCATCCGAATCTTTCCGGTTTCTTCTTCATTGGTATCAACACTTCCCATTCCGCCGGGAGTCATGGTTGCAATCACAATTCTGAACCCTTTGTTCTTAAGCAAAGCAAGGGTTCCGCCGCAAAAGGCTTCTGTATCATCGGGATGTGCATGTACAGCAAGTACTGTCCGATTGAACGCTCTCATTGTTATTTCTCCACAAAGTGCCTGGCAAGCTTGATGTAATGAGGAACCTCACCCACAAGGGGTCTCATGTAGCGGACAAGTTCTTCTGTTACAAAATTCCCTCTACTGTTAATGTATTTTTCCGGCATGGCCTTTGCCCGCAGTGCAACGTTTGAAAGCTCCGTACGCCCAAACTCAGCTCTATAGGGCTCATTTGAAGTCCTCTCTATAGTGACCATGTATCCGCTTTCCCCCGAAAGGGACATGTGTACCGCTTCCTTTCCACAGCCGTAGGCTTCTTCAAGATCCAGGGGAACAGCTCTGTCAATCGCACACATATTTAAGGATTCGGTAATCTGGAATTCTCCTCTGTGTCCGGTTGCTTCTCTCAAAATACGGTGAACGTTCAGTCCCACACTGGCACCGCCCATGGCGCCAAACTCTTTATTATTAAATGCATCTGTCGACCGGGTTGCACTTACGGGACTTCCGTCTTCGTACAGCAGTCCTTCACTGACAACGATGGACACCCACCCGTACTTTTCCATACACGCTTCGGCATCCTCAAGGAATTTATCCTTGTCGAAGGGTCTCTCCGGGCAGTATATCAGATGCGGTGCATCGGACTCATCCCTCTTTGCAAGGGCTGTTGCCGCAGCAAGCCATCCTGCATCCCGTCCTATGGTCTGATAGATAACAAACTTGTCCACCTTCTGCATATCCCTGGCAAGTACACCCGACTGAGCAACACTCAGCATGTTGTACCGGGCTGCAGAGGGAAACCCGGGGGTATGATCAGTACCGTAGAGGTCATTATCCACCGTTTTCGGTATTCCTATCCCGTAGAGTTCGTACCCCTGCTCATTGCAATACTTTTCCACACGATGGATCGTATCCATGGTATCATTCCCGCCAATCAGGAAAAAATGGCGGATCGAATATTTTTTTAAAATCTCAAGTATTTTTGGAAGATCCTCATCGGCAAGTTTATACCGTGAGGATCCCAAAGCTGATGATGGAGTAGAACGCAGCCCCTTTATAACTTCGGGAGATTCTTTCCCCAGATCGATCAGCATTTCAGCCATAAATCCTTCGATTCCATAGCTCATCCCGTAAACAGTATCTATATCTTTTGACGAAAGAGCAGCATCAATCACTCCAGCCAGGGATGAATTAATGACAGCAGTCGGTCCGCCCGACTGCCCTACAACAGCATTTCCTTGCATAATTACTCCTTGTTAAAGTAATTTATCAATTAAGTTGGTAACTTTCAAGTAAAGTTTGTGTAATTTTTACTCCAATATTGATTTTTTTTTGTTATTTCCGTACTATCGAAGCGGAGGAAGCAGAAACCATGCTCAATGATTACGGCGGTATAAGCAGGGAGAGGATGGCGGATATTCTCGATACCATACTCAATGCAAAAACAATAACAAGAAACGAACTGGCTCATAAACTGAACTTGAGCCCCTCATCAATAGTCAAATACATTAATAACCTAAAGGAACTTGGGCTGGTAAAGGAGAGCGGACCGGTTAAATCCACCGGAGGCAGAAGATCTGTATCTCTTGAATTTGACCCTGAAGTCGGAGTAAACATTGCCCTTGTTTTTAATCTCTCCAGTATTGAAGGAGCTCTGGTTAATCCCGCAGGAGCAATAATGTATGAATACAGCACAAAGATATTCAAAGGAATAGACAGGGATAGTTTAATAGAGCGGCTTACTGAAGTAATCCAAAGCCTGAAAGATAAATCTGCAGCAATAGGCAAACGTATATTCGGGATAGGACTGGGAATGGGAGATTATATGGACATGAAACGGGGAATCTCCCACAAGTATCTTCTTGCCGGAAACTGGGCTGATGTCCCTCTTAAGGAGATTATTGAATCAAAATTTAAACTTCCCTTCTTTCTGATCAATGATATCGATGCAGGAGCCCTGGGGGAAAAATACTACGGAAGGGGAATGCAGGTCGATAACTTCGCAGCTGTGTGGCTGTCCGAGACAGTCGGGATGGGAATGGTTCTTAACGGCACTGTGTACTTCGGGAAAAAAGGATCCGTTGGGGAGATAGGTCACACAACAGCAGTTCCCGGCGGAAGGATATGCACCTGCGGGAACAGAGGGTGTCTGGAAACCGTTGCAACGGAGAGTTATATTCTGGAAAGATGCAGGGAAGGCTTGAGGGAGGGGGTTCACAGCGAAATTTCAGAGCGGTGCGGAGGCAAGTTTGAACGTCTGGATATTACCGATGTGGTGGAGGCCTCCAACTCC
>QNBL01000300.1 GCA_003641695.1 Spirochaetota bacterium | reverse complement strand
ATTTTAATACAATAAAAGTATGAAATCATCCTTTATATCCATCATGGGCAGGCCCTCTGCCGGAAAAAGCACCCTTCTGAACAAGATCTGCGGAGAAAAAATATCAATCATTGCGCCGACCCCTCAGACAACAAGAAACAAGATAAGAGGAATCCTCTCAGAAGAAAGGGGCCAGCTTATTTTTATTGACACTCCGGGGTTTCATCTTTCCGAAAAAAAGCTGAATCTTCACCTGAAAGATGTCTCCATCTCCTCTCTGGATGAGAGCGACCTGTTCGTCTATGTTATAGACACCACCAGGACAATCGGTACCGAGGAAAAAGAACTCCTTTCGATTTTCAGCTCCATGCAGGAAAAAACAATCGTCGCACTGAATAAATGCGATATTGCATCAAGTAAGGTAAAAACCTATTCCCACACAATAAAAGAGCTGTTACCCGGCTGCACCATTGTGGAAATATCGGCACTAAAAGGTACGGGAATCGAAAATCTTAAGGATGTTCTGTTCTCAAAAGCCGCCGAAGGGGAACAGATGTATCCCGATGACTTCTATACCGACCAGCTCCCCGAATTCCGTATTTCCGAAATTATAAGGGAGAAGGCCATAAACAGCGTCAAAGAGGAAATACCTCATGCTGTTTACGTGGAAGTGGCGGATCTTGAGATTTCAGAAGATGGAGAAAAAGGTTGGATACGGGCCTTTATTATGGTTGAAAGGGAAACCCAGAAGGGAATTATTGTGGGGAAGGGAGGTGCCGGTATCAGGGATATCCGCAAAGCAGCACAGAAAGAATTGAACCGTATATTTCCCTACAAGATATACCTGGACCTCCGGGTAAAGGTTAACCACAAGTGGCGGAAAAAGGACCATATACTTAAAAAACTGATATTCTAAAAAAAGGATGAAAATTGATGAGTGAAATAAAAGATATAAAGTTTTATAAAGCATTGGAGGATATTGCTTTTTCTTTTATTTCCAAGACAGATCTCGATGATATACTCGATACAATTCTCGTACAGATAGGAGAAATAATACCATACTCATCCGCAAACATAATGCTCGAGGTAAACGGTATGTTAAAAACTGTTTACTGGAAAGGTTACGATAAATACGGAGCGGAAGATTTTATAAAAAATTTTTCTCTTGAAACCGCCAGAACCGGTAAAGCCCCTTTAGTCATTAAAAAAAGGGAAATAGAGGTAATTCCCGATACATACAGTGATCCGGAGTGGAAGATTTTCAGTCAGACTTCATACATTAGATCAGCCATAATTGCTCCGATAATGTGGAATGATGAACCAATAGGCGCTTTGTTCCTTGATCATGAAAAACCATTTTCTTTCAGCAGAGACAATGGGGAGAAATTAAAATCCATGGTAAATTTTGCCTCGGCAGCTATAAATAATGCAAAATTATTAAACAATGCCCATGCAGAAATCAAGAAGAGAATAAAAGCGGAAAAAAAGCTTCAGGAAGCTATGGAAATCCAGCAGGTCCTCATTAGAGAGATTAACCATAGAGTAAGAAACAACCTGTCAATAATAATGGCCATGATTCATATGCAGAGCGATAAATTATACTACAAATACAACGATTATCTACTGGATAACCTGGAAAGAAGAATACATGCCATCTCTCTGGTTTATGATCAGCTTTATGAGAATAGCAATTTTCATGCAATTGCCCTTGATTCATACATTGTCCAGATCTTTGATCTGACCCGAAACAGCACCGGACACGGTGAAGAAATCCGTTATTCCCTTGATATTCCCGAAGAAATGAATTTCGGAATAGATACCCTTATCCCTCTTGGGTTGATTATAAGCGAAGTTATAACAAACTCTTTCAAATACGCCTTTAATAGTACCGGCGGAATTATATTTGTAAAAGCTGAAAAAAAAGATGAACTTGTCAAAATAACCATAAGGGATACAGGAACAGGATTTCCGGAAGAATTTATAACAAAAGCATCCAGAATTGGAGAAGCGGGCGAAACCAGCACCGGGCTACTGCTGATCGTAACCCTCGCTTCACAACTGGGTGGAACAGCCTCCTTCTTTAACAACGAAGGAGCAGTAACAACAATCACCTTCCCTTTACGGAGCAAAAAGAATCTACCTGCTTCTTAACATCACTATCCGCATTAGAATAGGGCTTCCATCTCAACAGCTTTCCCCGTCCCTGCCGATTCATGTGCAGCAAAAGCCATCTTTATCACACCGGTAGACACATCCGCCGCAGGGTCCCGATTGCAAAGCCTTCAATATTCCTTCATGGGACAGATCATTCCTTAAGGAGAGTTCCGTAAAGATAGACCTTGAAGATGTACTGGATATCCATACCGGCCTGGATCCTGCAAACCATTGGAGCAGGTCCGGATCGTGGCTGCTTTTTGCCAAAATCAAAGGTGAAGATTCTTCGGTATTTCTCCAGTTACCTCTGACATAGGAATGGACATAATGATAACAGAAGATATTCTCCGTATTACCGGCAACGTTCTTAAGCCTTTTCTCCACAGGAGCCGCCGCCGACAGGAAAAACTCTATAGGGCGCTTCAGTTTCCATCTTTATCCAAAACTTTCTTTCTGTACAGTTCAAGCCCGGAAGATATCTCATTTTGCGGATACTTTAAAAACACGAAGAAACCGGCAAGCAGAAACAAAGCTCCCACCGGCCCCGTCAGGACAACAGGATAGTATGCGATCACAGCCCTAATCATGTTGAATGCAAACCAGTACAGGATCGTTCCTATCACATACCGTACAAACCATTTGTTTTGAAGAGTCAGTTTGAGTGATTCAACAAGTCCCACGTCAGCAGGCTTGCTGTTTGAAATCTCTCCATTTAGTATCCTGTCTACAGATAACGTTTCAGGATAGCAGAAAGCTTTTCCTTCCCGACTATCATCATAAATCCCGCAAGCCTCGGCCCCTTCTCCTTTCCTATCAAAACCCTGTAAACAACAGTAAAAAGGTCCTTCGGCTGAAGGCTGCACTCCTCCGCAATTTTATATATGGCTTCTCCGATTGTTTTCTCAGTATGGGTATCGAGTGTCTCCACCTCTTCGTTGAGCAGGGACAGGGCCTTCAACTCACTCCCTCCGAGATCTACAGCAGGATCATCCTCTCCCTGAAGGGAGAATCTGAAATCCTCGGGGCTGAACTGGGTTATCCAGTTCCAGGCGCATCTCGCCCTGACTTCAAGACGTTCTCTCT
>QNBL01000299.1 GCA_003641695.1 Spirochaetota bacterium | reverse complement strand
CTGAATCATACTACTGCAGCATTCCTGCCCAGTCCCGGGTCTCAAACCAATAATGCTGCCGTTCTTTAAGCCAGCCTTCTGAATCAACTACCCGGATCCAGCTGTTAAAAAAGTTTAAAATATCCACATCCCCCTTTCTCAAAGCAAACCCAATTGGCTCCCGGGTAAAGTTTTCCTTCAAAGGAAGATACAATTTATCACTATACTTAAGAGCCTGAAAGGCAGGCATCGGCGAAGAAGCTACTACCGCACTTACCCGGCCGGTCAGGAGTTCCTGGATGAGCTTTGCCTCATCATCAAAAAGCCTTAGGGCAGCATTCGGAATTTGTTTTTTCACCGCTTCCACTCCTGTAGAGCCAAGCCGTGCCGCAATAATTACATCCTTTTTATTAAAATCTTCCAAAGAATTAAATCCCGGAGCCTTTTCCCTGCTTGCAACCAGAGATAATCCTGAATATTCATAGGGAATTGAGAAATTAACTTTCAGATTTCTATCCGGCCGAATACCCATTCCGCCGATTATGACATCAAATTTCCCGGTTAAGAGTGCCGGAATGATCCCTGACCATTTGGTAGGAATAAATTCAATGTCGACTCCCATATCCCTGGCTACACGTTTGGCCACATCTACCTCAAAACCTGCCAAATCACCGTTTTTATCCTTCATTGCCCAGGGGACAAAGGTAGATAACCCAACTTTTAAAACTCCCCTTTGTGTTATGGTATCCAGAAGACTTGAAGAAACCTCTTTCCCTGCTGAACCTGACTGAGCTGCTCCGCCCCGGTAACAACCTGAAAAGAAAACTATCAGTCCTGCAGCTAGAATAATTCCAGCTATAAATTTTCGTGAATGTTTCATGTACGCTCCTTTTCCCTGTTAGGGGTATTATAATATTTTACTCAAAAACTGTTTGCTGCGGCTCTCTTCCGGATTGGAGAAAAACCGTTCTGCATCACAGTCTTCTACTATTTCACCGTTATCCATAAATAAAATCCGGTTACTCACTTCCCGCGCAAACCCCATTTCATGGGTAACCACCAGCATGGTCATCCCTTCTGTTGCAAGATCTTTCATAACATCAAGCACCTCACTGATCATCTCGGGATCCAACGCACTGGTAGCTTCATCGAAAAGCATAATCTTGGGATTCATGGCAAGGGCACGTGCTATGGCAACACGCTGCTGCTGTCCTCCGGAAAGATTCTGCGGGAAAGAATCCGCTTTTTCAGGGATTCCTACTTTTTCAAGTAATTCATTGGCAATGGCGAGACAACGGGACGGCTGTATTCTTTTTACACGCCGCAGGGCCAGGGTAATATTATCTCTCACCTTCATATGCGGGAAAAGGTTAAATGACTGGAAAACCATTCCAACTTCAGTACGAATTTCCAGACGGTGCTTCCGGTTATGATCCAGAGGGACACCGTCAATACTGATCTGTCCGCGATCCCGCTCTTCCAGTCCGTTCAAACAACGCAGGAATGTTGATTTACCGGCCCCCGATGGTCCTATAATTGAGACAACTTCTCCCTTGTCGATTGAAACAGAAACGTTGTTCAACGCAGCAAATCCACCATCGTATATTTTGGTTAAACCTGAAACGGTAATTATCGGATTAGTTTTCATAAGAAATCCTTTTTTCCATTGATCGTATAACTACTGATATGGGTATCGTTACTGCAAGATAAACCAAAGCTACTACAAACCATATTTCAAAGGTAAGAAAAGTTTTTGAGATGATGGCCTGCCCTGCCATGGTCAGATCATAAATTGCAATGGTACTTACCAATGCAGAATCTTTTATAAGAGAAACAGACTGGCTTGCAAGAGGCGGAAGTATTTGTCTGAAAGTTTGAGGGATAATACAATACCGGTATGTATCCAGTGTTGACAAGCCGAGACTGTACGCAGACTCCCACTGCCCCTGCGGAACAGCCAGTATCCCGCCCCTGATAATCTCGGAGGTGTATGCCCCTTCAAAAAGGCTGAGAGAAATAACTGCTGAAAAAAAAGGACTCATTCCAAAGAGCGGAGCCAGAACAAAATAGGTAAAAAGTATCTGGATAAGAAGCGGTGTATTCCGGACTAATTCCAGATAGACCTTTGCCGTCAGACGTCCGGCAAATGAAGATGAAAGACGCAGGATTGCGGTAAGTAAGCCTATAATATTTGCAAATATCAGACTTATAAAAGAGATAAGCAGGGTAACACCGAGCCCCTTTGCCAAAGCACCCGGAACCAGAATTCCCCCGTTATCCCGTGTAATGATATACCTCGGAATCCGGTACCATTGCCACCGGTATCCCAAATTGACCGAATTATAGTAAAAAAGAGCTCCCAGACCAACCATGATAACTGCAAAGAGGAGGATCTGAAACACCGTATTTTTCCTTACTAATTTCATAATATAATTCTGTACTAAACGGGTGATTTTTTCCAGAGAAAAAAAAGAAAAAAAACATGGAAATATCAGTCTTAAAACAGGGAATAGAGATACTGCGGAAGCAAAAAAAATTGATCCCGGGAGCTTAACGTGGTAGAATGTTCTGTATTGTTATTGTTATTGTTATTGATTTCAAGGAGGGATGATGGATACAAAGAAACTTAAAGAAATGGACCGTGCCCATGTTATTTACAGCTGGCATGCACAAAAGCATGTAAACCCTATCATGATGGATCACGCAGAAGGGATCTATCAGTGGGATACAGATGGGAAAAAATACATAGACTTTTGCTCCGGACTGCTGAACATAAATATCGGCCATGGCAACAAACATGTACTGGATGCAATGAAAGCCCAAATGGACAAGCTGTGTTATGTTGGGACGATGTTCGGAACCGAACCGAAAGCAAAACTTGCAGAGATGATTGCAGGAGTTACTCCAGGTGACCTTGATTATACCTTTTTTACCAACGGCGGAGCAGAGGCAATAGAGAACGCTATCAAGGCTGCAAGGATGTTTACCGGCAGGCACAAGATCTACTCCAGATGGAGAAGTTACCACGGTGCCACAGCCGGAGCAGTAACCCTTACCGGTGATCCCCGAAGATGGGCTGCAGAACCCGGCATACCGGGGGTTGTCAAGTATTTCGGTCCGTACCCTTACCGTGATCCCTTTGGAGGGAAAACAGAGGAGGAAACAAACCGGCTGGCTCTGGATGTTTTAAAAACCCAAATCATGCTGGATGGACCTCATACTATTGCCGCAATCTTTAT
>QNBL01000298.1 GCA_003641695.1 Spirochaetota bacterium | reverse complement strand
CGGTTAAAAGAAACAGTTTCCTTTTTCGGGGTAAACCAGTACCAGAGAAGAAAAAGAACCGTTGTAAGACCGTGTTCGGTATTCAAAACTATGCCGTCAACCCCTGGTACAGGTACGCTGCTTCTTAAAAGTGCTTGAAATACAACTGCGGTGATGGTAATTGAAGCCGCTGCAGCCATTTCCCATTTTCTTGGTATGTGGATGCTGTATAGTTTAAGTACAACCAACAGGAGGATTATAATATTTGTCTGAATGGTGAAGAATCCTAAAAGATGTAACTTCCGGATACTTCCCGGTGTTATTAAAAATGTGTAGCTCAGGGAAAAAACAGCAGTAAACACAAGGATGAATGATAAAGTGTTGTAGAATCGGGATTTCACGCAAGACTCCTTTCTTTATGGATTGCAGATCATAGTGTCATAACTGTGGGAAAAAAACAATGAACTATAAACCTAATTAAAAACTTGAACACCAATTTGAGGCGTGGTACAATTCTCTGATGAAAGAAAAAGTTTATTCAGAATCCGAATTACTACGAATGATCATGGAAAACTCAAAGGATTGGCAGATGTTTCTCTCTCCCGAGGGGGGAATTCAGTATATTTCTCCGGGGGCGACGGAGATTACCGGCTACTCTGTTAATGAGTTTATGAAAGATGCCGGTTTGGTAGAAGAAATAATTTATGGTGAAGACCTCAGGATCTATGAACTTTTAAAATATGAGAGTTCTTCATCCGGTTCGCAAGCCCAAAAAGATATTAGAATTATTTGTAAAAGCGGTGATGTCAGATGGACAAATCAATACCGGAAGCCTGTTTACAGCGGAGAGGGCAACCTGATCGGAACGGTTGTAGTAATCAAGGATATTACCTCCATAAAAGAGGACCTGGAAAAACTTTCCCTGTTTAGTGAAATTGTTGAGCAGTCAACTGAGGCTGTTACTGTAATGGATAGTGCAGGGAACATAGAATACTGTAACTATGCCTTAATGGAGATAACGGGGTTTACCCTTTCTGAATTAAAGAAAATAAGGGTTTTCGATTACATACATAATCCTGAGACTGAAAAACAATTTCCGGGTCTGGGATCCGTTTTAATAGATGGAACTGTTTGGAGGGGGCAGAACAGGTTTCGGAAAAAAGACGGTACCTGTTATTATCTCGATTCAGTTGTTTTCCCTCTTAAAAACAATGCCGGCAAAATTACTAACTATGTAAAGATTTCGAGGGATATTACAGACCTGAAACGGTTTGAAGAAGAACTTCGGGAGAGTGAAGCAAAAAACAAGGCTATTCTAAACCTGCAGCCGGACTTAATATTTATTCTGGATAAAGAACAAAGATTTAGTGACTATTTTGTTAATGATGTCGAAGCTCTTGCTTTTTCACCCAGGGAATTTTTGGGGAAAAAAGTGCAGGATATTTTTTCGGAAGATATGGCATCAAAGTTCAATAAATATTACACCAAAGCTTTTGCTACCGGCGAAATGACGCAGTTTGAGTATGAATTACTTCTGAAAGAAAGAGTACAGTACTACGAAGCACGGATAATCCCCTTTGGTGAAGACAAAATAATGGCCATAGTCAGAAACATGACCGAGAAAAGGGAACAGGAACAGGAACTTCTCAAGCTAAAGAAACTTGAGTCGGTGGGTGTTCTGGCGGGGGGGATTGCCCACGATTTTAACAATGTCCTGGCGGGGGCTGTCGGTAACATAGAGCTTGCATCAATGGAGCTGGATCCCGGGCACCCTGCTTTCGGTTATCTGGAACGGGCAAATAAGGGACTTCTCCGTGCCTCATCCCTGACCAAACAGCTTCTTACCTTTGCAAAGGGAGGAGACCCGGTTATTGGAGTACATGACGTAAAGGAAATATTACGGGAAAGTGTACTCTTTAACCTGACTGGAAGCAGTGTAAAACCTGTTTTTTCTTTGGCAGGAGATCTGTGGATGGTTAAAGCTGATAAAGGACAGATAGAGCAGGTATTCGGTAATCTTACCCTGAATGCAAAACAGGCAATGCCGGATGGGGGGAAGCTGTACATTAGTGCTTCCAATTTGTCCGGACTTCCCCCTGCATTGAATAATGAGAATACAAGTACCGGTAAGTATATCAAGATTGTTTTTAAGGATGAAGGGAAGGGAATACCCCCAGAGTATCTGGATACCGTTTTCGATCCCTATTTCAGTACTAAAAAAGAGGGAACCGGGCTTGGGCTTGCAACTGTATTCAGTATCATTAAAAAGCATGGCGGAAGTATAAAAGCAGATTCTTGTCCCGGGGGTGGAGCCGTGTTTACCCTGTGTCTTCCGGCAGAGGTTTTTGGGGACGAAGAGTATAGTGACTTGAACAGGAAAGAGGAATCTTCTCTGGAAGGTCTCAAAATCCTGGTTATGGATGATGAGGAATACATTCGGAAGGTTTTAACTTCCATGCTCTCATTATTGGGAATTCTGGTTGATACGGCGGAAAACGGCAATGAAACTTTTGACCTGTACAGAAAATCCGTAGAACAGGGAACTCCGTACGCTGCAGTCATTATGGATCTTACTATACCCGGCGGGATGGGAGGAAAGGAGACCCTTGAGAGATTGCTGCCCCTTGATCCTGATATTAAAGCAGTGGTTACCAGCGGCTATTCAAACGATCCTGTAATGGCAAACTATAAGGATTACGGGTTTAGCGGTTGTCTGATAAAACCCTTTACACTGGATTCGTTGCAGCGTATGCTCGTTTCTCTTTTTAAGGGGGATCCATGAAATATCCGGATTTAAGGTTCGGATGTGTATTACGCTTCCGGCAAGATTCCCGGTGACACGCGTATACCACAATTAATATCTGCTCTATTACAGGGAAGTGCATCTAAAAAAGATAAAGAGCTTTTGGGAAACCTCTGGCAGGAGCGTGTAAAGACTCTTTTCGACCGGGCGGAAGAGGTTATAACGATCCCTCTTCACCAAGGATAACAGAAATGGAAGCTGCTATATCTGCAGCTTTGAAGAGTTCAATATTACAAATACCCGAAAAGCTGCGAAGCAGGGGGATAAAATCCTGAAGCCATTCACTTTTTTCTTGAAACGGTGAGTGATCCGTCCCCGCAATTACATCATGGAGATGAATCTCCCTTATTCTCTCCTTGAATCTATGGTAATAAAGTGACGGGGAGTGTCCCCTCAGAAGTGCATGCCCTGTATCGAGACATAAAGGCCAGTCGGTATATTTTATAAACCAGGGG
>QNBL01000297.1 GCA_003641695.1 Spirochaetota bacterium | reverse complement strand
GGTTCGATCTGCAGAACGGACCTTCCAATAGGGAAGAGAATATTGTATTCATAAGTATTAGCCACCGGCATTATATTCAGGATACCGATCCTCAAAGGTCGAATGTCCTGTTTTCGAGCCTGGAATGATGTCATGCAGTGAATTCTGCGGTTCTCTAAAGCCGTTCTTGCATGGTAGTCTTCCGGAAGAATTATCGCCATCTACAATGCCTGTTCTATATCGTCAATAATATCAGCAGCATCTTCGATTCCCACTGAGAGTCTGACCATATCAGGAGTAATCCCCCCCTTTGCCTGATCCTCCTCGGAGAGCTGTGAATGGGTGGTGCTCGAAGGATGGATAGCAAGACTTTTGGCATCACCGACGTTTGCAACATGCGAAACAAGTTTGAGAGAGTTAATAAATTTTTCTCCTCCCTTCTTCCCCTCCTTCAACCCGAAAACAACCATTCCTCCATAGCCGTTTTCGAGGAGTCTTGAAGCAGTTTGGTATGCTTTGTCTTCTTTCAAGCCGGGATACCGTACCCATGCCACCTTTGGATGTTTCGCGAGGAACGCTGCCACGGCAAGGGCATTCCTGCTGTGTTTTTCCATCCGCAGTGACAGGGTCTCGATCCCTTGAAGGATTATCCATGCATTGTCAGGACTGATACAGGCTCCAAGATTCCTTAAAGGCGTCAGTCTCATTCGCAGGATAAAGGCTAAAGGATTGAGATCACCAAGATCATGTCCGAACCGGATATCATGATATGAAGGATCCGGATTATTGTAGAGTGAAAACTTTGTATCTTTCCAGTTGAAAGTACCGCTGTCCACCACTATTCCTCCCATGGCAGCCCCATGCCCTCCCATCCATTTGGTAAGAGAATGAATTACAATATGTGCTCCGTGCTCAATAGGGCGGATGTGAAACGGGGTCGTAAATGTTGAGTCAACCGCAAAAGGGACAGCATGCTTTTCTGCTATCTTTCCTATTGCATCAATATCGGTAACATCCAGAGCAGGGTTGCCTATAACTTCTGTATAGATGAGCCGGGTCTTCTTATTTATTGCTGTTTCGAATTCGGCAGGATTTAAGGGATCCACAAAATTAACTTTAATACCCATTCCGGGAAGAATATCCTTGAACATGGTAAATGTTCCGCCGTAAAGATTTACCGCAGCCACAATCTCGTCACCCGATGCACATATATTAATAGCTGTATAGAAGATGGCTGATGTTCCGGAAGCCAATGCCAGTGCAGCTGCTCCTCCCTCCAAAGCGGCAACTCTCTGCTCCAGAACATCCTGGGTCGGATTCTGGAGTCTGGTGTAGATATTGCCGAGTTCTTTCAGGGCAAAAAGATTTGCTGCGTGTTTCGTATCCTTAAACAGATAGGCGCTTGTTCTGTAAACAGGGGTGGTCCTTGATCCTGTTTCATCTATCGCAGCGCCTGCATGCAATGCAAGTGTATCAAATCTGTAACTCATCATCTTCTCCTTAACTCTTCTTTTTCAAATAAGGTGGTTGAAAGGTACCGTTCACCTGTATCGGGCAGGATTACTATAATCAGTTTGTCCTTATTTTCTTCTCTTGAACCGATAATCTCAGCTGCCTTTAAAGCAGCACCGGAAGAAATTCCCAGAAGCAATCCCTCTTTAAGAGCAATCCCGCGGGCCATTCTACCGGCATCTTCTGATGTTATTGTAACAACTTCATCTATTATATCAATATTCAGTATCTCAGGCATGAATCCGGCTCCGATCCCCTGAATGCTGTGGGAACCGGGTGTGCCGCCTGAAATGACAGGTGACTCTGCAGGTTCAACTGCATAAACCTTAATTTCTGGATTATACTTCTTTAAAGTTTCCCCGCAGCCGGTAACAGTGCCTCCGGTTCCTACACCGGCTATAAAGATATCCACTTTCCCTTCTGTGTCAGCAATGATTTCCGGAACAGTATTTTCCCGGTGAGCTTGAGGATTGGCCGGGTTACTGAACTGACCGGGATTGAAACTGCCGGGGTGTTCTTTAAGAATCTCATCAGCCTTAGTCATGGCACCCTTCATTCCTGCTTCGGCAGGGGTAAGAACAAGATCTGCGCCAAGAGCTTTCAGGAGTTTGCGTCGCTCTATACTCAAAGAATCAGGCATCACAATTTTAATTTTATAACCTCTCGAGGCTGCAATGAATGCCAGGCCGATTCCTGTATTGCCACTGGTGGCTTCAACAATCATCCCCCCCTCTTTTAAAAGCCCTTTTGACTCAGCATCTTCAATCATGGAAAGAGCGATTCTGTCCTTGACACTCGAAAGCGGATTAAAATATTCAAGCTTACCGACAATCCGGGCTCCTGTTTTTTTTGAAAGACTTTTGATTTCTATAAGCGGAGTTTTACCAACCAAATCTGTTATACTTCCAGCTATTCTCATGACGGCCTCCTCTTTATCTATTCTTACTATTAAAGTAAAGAATAGTCTTGTCGTTACCTCTCGTCAAGGTGCGTACGCACCAATGAGCAAGAAAAAATCTATTTAATGATTGGAAGGGAGTAGTTATGTTTTTCCAGATAAAAATGACAAAACTGCAAACTCGGGAAATAAAAGAGGCGGCCAATTTTCTTTTTATTAATTTCCTGATACCATGGAAACAATAAGGAGGATCAGGAATGCTGGAGCTATTGTACCAACGCAGGAGTGTGAGGGAATTCACCTCCCGGGAGATTGACCCGGTTACTGTGGATAAAATAATTGAGGGATTACTTCTTTCACCTTCCGGCCGGGGATCACGTCCCTGGGAATTTATTGTTGTTGATGATAGAAAAACTATTATGGACCTGTCGAAATCGAAGGAACATGGTTCCTCGTTTCTCAAGGATGCTCCACTTGCTGTTGTTGTTTTGGGGAACCCTGAAATAAGCGATACCTGGATAGAAGATACTTCCATCGCATCTTCCTATGCACTTCTTATGGCAGAATCTTTGGGACTCGGGGCCTGTTGGATACAGATCCGGGGGAGATACCACTCCTTTGGAAAATTATCTGAAAGCTATGTTAAAGAATTATTGCACATTCCTGAGAACCTGGCAGTAGAATCCATTATTGCTTTTGGATTCCCGGATAAGAAGCCACAAGGGTATACGCGGCAATCGCTGCTCTTCGAGAAGGTTCATGCAAATATATATAAAAACTCCCGCGGGGTATGAAGTTGTTCGAAGTAATAGGCCACAGGGGTGCGGGAACCCTTGAAGACGAGAATACCCTGGAGTCTTTTAAGAAAGCGTT
>QNBL01000296.1 GCA_003641695.1 Spirochaetota bacterium | reverse complement strand
GGTTTGCCGAGATTGTACATGATAAAAACGGTTTTCCTGTTGAGCTGTGGCCAATTCACCCGGACAAAATCCGGATACAGCGGAATAGCAGAAAAGAGCTTGAGTATGTGTATACCCCCACCGGGGACATTATTCCTGCCTGGAAGATGCTGCATATCCGGGGATACGGTTCAGACGGGATTATCGGCTATAGCATGATAACACTTGCCAGGGAATCGCTGGGACTTACTGCGGCAGCAGAAGAGTTCGGGGCGAGATTCTTCGGTAACGGAACCAATATAGGCGGGTTTTTAAAGCATGGCAGTAGGCTCAATGATGCTGCATATGAACGTCTTAAAAATGAGATGAATGCAAAATACAAGGGGCTGCAGAAGAGTCATGGAATGATAATCCTGGAAGAGGGGATGGAGTTTCAAAAAATAGGTGTTACTCCGGAAGATTCCCAGTTTCTTGAAACACGGAAATTCCAGGTATCAGAGATTGCAAGGTGGTTCCGTTTACCTCCTCATTTGATAGGGGACTTGGAGAAAGCAACTTTCTCGAATATTGAGCACCAGGGACTCGAAGCGGTTCAATACTCATGGATCCCCCGTGTAACGAGATGGGAACATGAGATCAAATCGAAACTCCTTTTTAATCCATATTCTGACTCGAATGTATTTATCAAGTTTTCTCTTGAAGGGCTTCTCCGGGGCGATCATAAAGCCCGTGCTGATTTCTATCATATGGCGATTCAGGACGGATGGATGAATGCTGATGAAGTCCGTGCTCTTGAAGATCTTCCGCCACAGCCGGAAGGACAGGGAGAAATCTATTACATGCCCATGAATATGATCAATAAAAAGGAGTCGGTGATTTCTTCCGGGACGAGTGCTGGGGACAGGTCTTCTGTGAAGCGTATTGAGAATCGCTCCGTGGAGAATCGGGTAAATCCTGAAAAAATCATAGCCGGAAGAAGAAAGATTGCTGACAGATACAGGCCCAAGATCAGAGAAGCAGCAGGAAAGATAATAAAGGACCAGAGTGAATTTGTGAGGAAGGCGATCGAGGATTACCTGGATGAGGATGAGCAGTTTTTCAGGAATTTTGTTTTATCCGGTCTTGATGGGCATAAGAGAGCTGTAAAGGGAGGAATGGCTCCTGTTGTTACATCTCTTGCCTTTGATCTGTATCCGCTTGCCCAGGAGGAACTCGGTGATGAAGAGGGTATTCCTGACTCCTATCAGGTTTTTATTAACGAATATCTTGATGCATTCACATTACGGCATTTGTCAAGAAACAAGAATCAGGTCCGCAGTATTATCGATGATCCTGAGGTAGATACCAGAGATGCACTTGAGGAAATGCTTGCCGAGTGGGAAGAGAAGAAACCTGAGAGGATAGAAAAAGAAGAAACTACCCGTGCAAGGAGTGCATTCACAAAAGCAGCTTACGTGGCTCTCGGAGTGTCAAAACTCAGATGGGTAACGAACGGGAAAAGCTGTCCTTACTGCAATGCCATTGATGGGGCTGTGATAGAGATACACAGTAATTTCTTTAACAAGGGTGACGAGTTTCAACCTGAGGAAGCCGGAAGCAAACTTGTTTTTCAGAGTAATATCGGCCATCCCCCGGCGCATCCCGGGTGTGACTGCGATGTAATAGCGACGAGCTGAGAATGAGGAGGAAGCAATGAAAATCGAAAGAAGATATCTGTCTGCAGAGGGGCTGGAAATAAGAAGTGAAGAAGATGGGAAACTGATTGTTGAAGGATACCCGATTATATTCAATGAAAGGACCATCCTCTGGCCGGGGCTTGCGGAGATAATCAAACCCGGTGCGGCTGCAGAAGCACTCAAGGAAGGACGGACTGTCCTATTCTGGAATCATGATACCAACCAGCCTATGGCGGCAATGAAGAACAGCACTCTTGAAGCATGGGAAGATGAAAAAGGTGTGTTCATGAGGGCGGAGGTATCCGGTTCCGAGTGGGGTAGGCGTGGTCATGAGGCTATAAAAAACAAACTTGTTGACCAGATGTCCTTCGGGTTCACTGTAGATAGAGACGGACAGGAATGGACAACGGAAACGGATTCGGAAACCGGTGCGGTTGTTGATGTCAGGACGATAACAAAGTTTTCATCCATTCCGGATTTTTCACCGGTATCCGAGCCGGCATATTCGACAACGGAAATTCAGGCGCGTTCAAAGGATCTTGCACTTCAGGACAAACCGGAATCACCGGCGGGTGATGAAGGTACTCCGGCGGGAGTTGATTCTGAAAAAAGGGATATTGAACAGCTAATGAAAATACACAAACACAGAGGGAGGTTGATCTGATGTACGAAAGACAACTGATCAATGCAAAGAAACAGGAAAAAAAGAAACTCTATGACAAGGGGACGGAGATCCTTAACAGAGCAAAAGAAGGGGTTCTCTCAGCTGAGGACCAGAATGAATATGACGCAGTAATGGCGGATTTTGACAGAATCGGCGGAGAGGTCGAAAGGATGGAACGTCATAACGAAGCGGAAGCGCTGGTAACGGAAACCAGAGAAGAGGGAGGCCACAAACCTGATCCTGAAGAAAATCAGGAAAAACGCGGGAAGGATAATAACCCGGAGTTCCGAAATGCTTTTGAGCGGTATCTGCGTTTCGGCAAAGATGCCATGACCCGGGAAGAGCTTAACGCTCTTCAGACTCGTGCCATGAGTTCTTCTTCAGGTTCTGCCGGCGGATATCTTGTCCCCGATGAGTTTGCGGACAAGATTATCGAGAAGCTTGCGAATGTCTCCGTAATGAGGAAGCTCGCAACCATTATCCAGACCCGGGGTGATTACAAAATTCCGATTGCGAATGGTAAAGGAAGTGTCTTCTGGACCGGAGAGAATGCCGCATTCACAGAGTCCGATCCTGATTTCGATCAGAAGACACTGGATGCTTATAAGCTCACTTACCTTGTAAGAGTCCCTGAGGAGCTTGCGCATGACGAGTCCTTTGACCTTTTCGGTTATCTTGCGAGGTGTTATGCGGACCTTGCAGGGGAGGCACAGGAAGCCAAGTTTTTCCAGGGCTCAGGTTCAAGTGAAATTACCGGTGCAATCACCGGGGCTTCTGCAGGAGTTACCGCAGCTGCAACAAGTGCAATAACTATGGATGAGCTTCTTGATCTCAAGTATGCACTTAAGCCTCAGTACTGGGCGGGAGCTTCCTGGATCTTCAATCCTGCAACGGCGGGGGCTGTTAGGAAACTTAAAGATTCAAGCGGCCGATATCTCTGGCAGCCGTCTCTTCAGGTTGGACAACCGGATAACTTTGACGGTAAGCCTGTATATGTAACTGCCGG
>QNBL01000295.1 GCA_003641695.1 Spirochaetota bacterium | reverse complement strand
GCTCTTTCGGCCTGGCTTCCGGCAAATTTCTCTTTTAAACCCATTATAAAATCATTCTCCAGCCGGGTAAACAAAATCTCCGGTTTCCCAATTTCACCAAGACCTGTATAGTTGGACAGCTCATCCCACCTCATTGAGGTAAGTCCCAGCAGTTTTGATGTCTTTTCTGCAGTTGAAGGGATATACGGCTGAATGAGTATGGCAAGATCCTTTACCAGATAGGTAAGATTGTAAATCAATGAGGCAGCCTTTTGGGGATCCTCGTTCCTGAGCTTCCAGGGTTCTCCCTCCTGAAAGGTTTTGTTACCGAATGAGGAAAGCGCAAAGATCTCATGAAGCGCATCCTTAAGCTCGGCATGTTCGAGATGATTTGTAATACTTTCTTCCCGCCGCCTTACCTCTTCTGCAAATGGCTTATCAATTTCTCCCTCAGGGATACGTCCCTGGTAGAATTTATGAATAAAGGTGAGCGTTCTGTTTACAAAGTTTCCAAGATTCCCCAACAGCTCACTGTTTGCCTTTTCCTGAAAATCCTTCCAGGTAAAAAGGGTATCTGATTTCTCCGGTCTGTTGTAAAAGATGTAGAATCTCCAGACATCGGCAGGGATTCCGGTATCCTTGGCATCGGTTCCGAATACACCGATCCCCTTGCTTTTTGAAAACTTCCCGTCTTCATAATTGAGATACTCGCTTGAGGACATATGATGAAGGAGCGTCCATTTTTCCCCTGTTCCCAGAAGGGATGACGGGAAAATGACAGTATGAAACGGGATGTTATCCTTTCCGATGAACTGAAACAATTCCACCTCTTCGGGATTCCTCCACCACTTTTCCCACTCTTTTGTATGGGTCATGGTAATGGAGATGTACCCTATAGGTGCATCAAACCATACGTAAAACACCTTACCCTCAAACCCATCCTTGGGTACGGGGATTCCCCATTTTAAATCCCGGGTTATGCACCGTTCTTTAAGTCCGTCACGAATCCAGCTCCTGGTCATCTGTAGCGCATTCTTCGCCCAGAATCCTTTAACAGAAGCTTCATCCATCCATGCCTGCAGCTTTGGCAGCACCTTCGGCAGATCAAGGTAGAGATGTTTTGTATCTTTTTCGACAGGGGTATGTCCGCAGGTATTGCATCTCGGATCGATAAGGTCCGTCGGATCCAGGAGTTTCCCGCAGTTTTCACACTGGTCGCCCCTGGCATCTTCATATCCGCAGTGGGGACATGTTCCCAGCACATACCTGTCCGCAAGGAACCTTTCACAGGATTCACAGTACAGCTGGCTTATGGTATCTTCACGGATCAGTCCGGCTTCATCACACTTGTTAAAAATATGCTGAACAATCTGTGTCTGTTCAGGAGTTGAAGTTCTTCCCCACTTGTCAAAGTTTATATTGAACCACCGGTATATATCGGTATGTATTTTATGATAATGATCACACAGTTCTTTGGGGCTGACCCCTTCCTGCAGGGCTCTGGTTTCGGTGGCTGTCCCATACTCGTCGGTACCGCAGACATAGAGGGTTTCGTAATCGGCAAGTCTGCAGTATCTGGAAAAAACATCCGCCGAAAGGACCTGAATAAGGTTTCCAAGATGAGGTATATTGTTAACATAAGGAAGCGCTGAAGTAACTAGTCTTTTCTTTTTCATAGCTGCCACTATAGCCATTTACCCCCATATTTGCAAGGGGAGACTTACATCCTTCGCAGCACAGAAAATTGAATCTTTCAGGCAGCAACGGCAATACCCGGCGAAATATTTTTTTTACAGCTGCACCGCTGTAAAAATTCAAATTTTGTGGTATAATACCGATCATACTTTTGGAGGCATAGCAATATGAAAAAAACAAGTGTAATAACATTTCTTGCAATTTTAGTTCTGGTGATAGCTGGATGTGCTTCAGCTCCAACGTCAGCTCCGGCTGCTCCCGAAGCCAAGGTTTCTGCAACCATTGATTTTGGCCCCTACTGGACAGGAACAGTCCGAATGGAAAAAGAGTCCAACACCGGTCTGAAAGACAATGCGGAAGCTGTATTCTACAGTGAATGGACCATGGGAGAAAGTGCAGGAAACGTATACCCGAAATCCTTTACATCAACAGTAACGGGTTCCGAAGAACAGATGGACTTCCTGTGGGACAAAGGCGGTGATATTAAGGCTGGAATCTATGATGTGGTAGTTGATGTGGACGGCATGCCCGGCACAGGGACCATAAAGAATCTGGAACTCAAAAAAGGAACAGAATATAATATTTACCTGTCTTTTAATGCAGCAAAAGTTGCTATTGATTTTCAAACGGATGGAGATGATTTGTATGTATATCCCGCAGGTACATACAGCAAATATGAAGACCTCGGAAGGCTTGACAACATCCCTGAAGAACTCTTAATCAATCATATAAACTCATATAATGAAAACAATGCAATCTGGTGGCTTATTCCCGCGGGAGTTCCTCTGGATATTTACAGGACACACTCCAACGGAGATGCAGAATGGTTCAAGGACTATACTGCAAAACCGGAAAGTTTTATCAAGAATTTTGAGTAGAAATCGTATGGATTTTCTTGAACTTGTAAAACAGAGGAAAAGTGTCAGGTCCTACGATCCTTCCAGAAAGGTCACCAAAGAGGTCCTTGCAAGAATTCTTGAAGCGGGAAGGTTTGCCCCCTCTGCTACAAACAATCAGCCCTGGGAGTTTCTTCTTATATCCTCTGATAACATGCTTGAAAAAATCCGCTCCTGTTACAAAGCTGCGTGGTTCCAGTCAGCACCCCACGTTCTTATTGTGAAAGGGACCCGCAGTAAGGCGTGGGTACGATCCGCTGACGGATACAACGCTCTTGAAACGGATCTTGCCATAGCAATGGACCATATGATCCTCGCAGCCACTTCTGAAGGAGTTTCCACCTGCTGGATTGCAGCTTTCGATCCTGTCAGGCTTTCTGCTGTTCTGAACCTTGAGGATGATGAAGCGGTGTTTGCCATAACCCCCCTGGGTTATCCCGAACAGGAAGGTGACGGAACACGAACCAAGAAACGGAAACCTTTTGATCAGGTAGTAACGTATTTGTAAAGATTTCTTTTATCAGGCAGGGGGCAAACCCCTGCACCGTTAATATTCAGATACACCTTGACTTGTTTCCCTGCGGGAAGTACCTTTAAAGGGTGAGTACTCTTGTGAGTTACCCATAAATTAAAAATTAAGGAGATAATATGTCTGAAAGAGACATAACACCCCCGAAAAAGATCAATTTAAAGCCTAAATTGATGGTCGTGGTGGTTGTTGTAATCGCACTCCTTGCTCTTGTCTTGTCCAGCTTTTTTG
>QNBL01000294.1 GCA_003641695.1 Spirochaetota bacterium | reverse complement strand
TGATTGCCTTTAAGTTCTTCCTGAACAGAGGCAGGAAGAAGGCTCATTACATCCGGTTCTATCTTGAGATTCCGCATTGGATAGAGAAAAAGCAGTGTTATAGAAAAAGACAATATAATTACCAGCCAAGGATGCCTGGTACTGAATGTTACCAGAGGTTTTAAAGTGAAGTCCTTCATGTAGTATCCCCAAATAAATTATAAAAGTTATTGTAGCATATTTGTTTTAAAAGTAAAATATCTATACTATAATGGAATGGGTTATTAATGGAGGTGAGTATTATCAGAACGTTCTTTTTTGTGGTGGTTTTTTGGGGGCTTCTCATTATCTCCCCGGTTTTTCTGCTTAAATATTATGTACTAAAAATTATTAATGACGACAAAGCGTATTTCTATGCAAACCGTCTTGCTTCCGCCTGGGGCAGGATGATAATAAAGGTAGGCGGCGGCAGTGTAGATGTTACCGGTTTGGAGAATCTTCCCGAAAGCAACAGAGTTTGTTATATAACCAATCATCAAAGTTACATTGATATTCCTGTTATTCTTGGGTGGGTCCCGAGACCCATGGGAGCAATAGGGAAGCACAGTCTTAAGTATGTACCTTTTCTAAATCTGTGGATGAAACCGTTAAGGGCTATACTAATCAATAGAAAGAGTCTCAAACAGTCCAAAGAGGTCATCAAGAAGGGGATAGAGCAGATTCGTTCAGGTCATCCGGTAATGATTGCTCCGGAGGGAACCAGGAGCAGAAGCAACAAAATGAACCGGTTCAAAGCGGGAAGTTTTAAGCTGGCAAAGGATTCGGGAGCAGCCATTGTTCCGCTAACAGTAGACGGTGCGTACCGTGGGCTTGAGGAAACCGGAAAAATTGTTCCCGTCCATATAAAGTTGACAATACATCCGGTAATACCTGCGGAGGAGGTTGCCTCTTTGTCTACAGGAGAACTTGCGGATAAATGCTGGAACATAATAAACAGCGGTCTGGAAAACCCTAATGAGCCGTAATAAAACTATCGAAAAACCAGAACCAGGCCGATAATCTATAAAAATATGATCCGGGATAAAGAGTAGGAGTTAAAGATGCCTAAAGCCATTAATTACAAGGCTAATTCCATTGTCTATTTTCGTGGAGACACCAGTGAGAATGTATACATCCTCAAATCCGGAAAGGTCAGTTTAAATTATAATGACATAGAAACCGGACAGGAGATGCACGATCTTATTCAAACAGGCGAGTTCTTCGGTGTAAAATCAGCTCTGGGAAAGTATCCCCGGGAAGAAACAGCTGTAGTCCTTACCAATGCAACCATGATCGCTTTCTCCGTCCCCGAGTTTGAACAGATAGCTCTTCAAAATACCCGAATAATCATGAAAATGCTCAAAGTCTTTTCGAATCAACTGCGCAGGATTCACAAACAGGTTCGAAATCTTCTTATGACCGGAGCCAATACGAATGATCCAGAATCAGGACTATTCAAAATCGGCCAGTACTATCTAAAAAGCAGGAAATTCAAGCAGGCTGTCTATGCACTCAGGAGATATCTTACCTATTACCCTTCGGGGAAATATGCCTCTGAAGCTTCAAGTCTCCTCGAAGCTGCCGAAAACGGAACAACCGGAAACATGAGAAATATTTCGCATGCCGCTCCTGTCCAGACTGGTACACAGCTTACTGAGGTGGCAAAAGCCTACTATAATGCAGTAAGTCTTTTCAGCCAGGAGCAATACGGTGAAGCCCTCAAAGAATTCCAAAAGATTATCAAGGATTCGCAGGGGGGAGAGTACGAGGCAAAGGCACAGTATGAAAGTGGAAGGTGCTTTTTTAACTTGAACAAGTTCGATCAGTGTATCAAACACTATACAATGATGATCCAGAAATATCCCAAGCATCCAGACCTGGTAGATGCCCTTTTCTATGTGGGAAACAGTTATGAAAGGCTGAACAATAAAGATAAAGCCACCGGCTTTTACAAGAAGATTCTTTCCATGGCACGAGAGGATATGCCAGTGTACAGAAAATCCAAAAAAGCTTTAAAAAAGCTGGGGGAGTAGAAAATGCCTCTTGATCTATCAATGTTTGAACGGTTTGCAGTGACGTACCAGCCGGAGGATATTATTTTTTGCGAGCATGAACCCGGAGATACATTCTATCTTATTCAGTCCGGGAGAGTGCAGATAGTAAAAATTATAGATGAGATTGAAAAGAATATTGATATTCTTCAACCGGGAGAAATATTCGGTGAGATGGCAATCCTCGAGGAAGCTCCCCGATCTGCTTCGGCAGTGGCTCTTGATCAGGTAAAGGCTCTTGAGTTTAACCGGGAAAATTTTGAGATTCTGATGAAAGGGACCCCGCAGATTGCCTTGAAACTGCTGAAGCTTTTCACCAAGAGAATCTATGATCAGAAGAGAAGATTTCTTATACTGACGCTTAACGATGAACAGGCCAAGGTAGCTGATGTATTCTTAATGCTCTCCGAAACCCAGCATGTGGATAATCCGGATGAGGATGAACGGGAATTTAAAGTAGCTGTTGACGATATCGCCCACTGGGCGGGAATTTCTCCGGAAAGGAGCAGGGCTGTTCTGAATCACTTTGTCAGTCAGCGGCGGGTTGAGATCTTTCCGGACAGGATTGTTGTAAAGAATATCAACGATTTTGCCAGGTTTGTAAAATCAAAAAGAAGGCAGCAGCTTTCAGACTGACTTTAAGCAGTTTATTTCCGGGGGATTAGCTCAGTTGGCTAGAGCGATAGGTTCGCAATCTATAGGTCGTGGGTTCGACTCCCATATCCTCCATCATTTTTATGGTTTAGAAAAGTATTCTTTGCCCGCCTGCCAGAGGTACTTGTCGACCTCTTTGAGGGTGAAGCCTTCCAGCTCATAGAACCTGCTGAACTCCATTAAAATAGCGTGGTATGTCGGATAGTGCTTCAGGTCATCTTTCTTGAACTTATAGAATTTATACACCCTCTTGAAGTGCATGAGCATTTTTTCCACAAAGCTGTCATAGATCGGATAGTCCTCCGGAAAATGGTGACTGCAGTACTTGGTGACAAACGAATAAAAATTGATGGTCTTCTGGCCGTTAACCTTAACCACGGCAATGTCGTTTACGAGAGTCAGATCCCGGTTGCCGAGGCGTTGGTCGATATCCAGATCGACTATGTGTTGGGCAACGGTAAATGGTGAAAAAATGTTCGTGCTGTAAAAGTCGTTCAGCGTGCAGACCTTGATCAGGACATCATCCATATCGACATTTCGGTGATACGTCTCAGCGAACAGTTTTCTGAGGCTGCTCTCCTGCAGTACATAATTGTCCAATGAATCC
>QNBL01000293.1 GCA_003641695.1 Spirochaetota bacterium | reverse complement strand
ATCTCAAAAGTCCCAAACCCCCGCAGCTCTATGATTTTATCCTCCGCCAGGGCACCTTTAACATTCTTGAAAAAGCTGTCGAGTACCCGGTGGATATCACCGCGGTCAAGATCCACCTCTTCCCTGATAGAATCTATTATTTCCGCTTTAGTGAGTTTTCTGCTGGAGCTCATCATAACTTCTCTACCTGACTACTGAGCGTCGATACTGTTGAGCATCTTGTGAAGCCGGGATTTTTTCCTGGCGGCAGTGTTTTTATGATAGATCTTCTTTCCGGCTGCTGTGTCGATAAGTTTTGAAAGTGAGATAAATTCACTCCGGGCACGTTCTTTATCTTTTGCTTTTACAGCAGCTGCAAACTTCCTTTTTGCTGTGTGAACAGCACTTTTAGCCATTCTGTTTCTTAAATTTCTCTTGATGTTCTGCCTGTTTCTTTTGGCAGCAGTATCTTTAGTAACCAATGGGATCCCCCTAATTAAATTTACGTATTGTAACGGTTTACGAAGTTAACAAAATAACGGCTCAATGTCAAGATCAAAGCTGTCAGTCTTCTTCATCCTGAAAGAATTCCTTTTTAATATTCCAGGAACCGGACGGCTCTTTTCCCATCATATCAGAAGGAATATCAAGGTATCTTCCGTCACCGGATACGGCAGATATCCTTTTAGTAAGGATGTTAACCCCTACCACCTTAAAACGTTCTTTTTCGTGAAAAATCTTTGATCCCTCTGCAGGGAATTTGGCTTTTTCCTCTTTGTAAAGATCATACTCATAGGACAGGCAACAGAGAAGCCGTCCGCAGGGACCGGAGATTTTCATGGAGTTCAAGGAAAGGCTCTGTTTCATAGCCATTTTAATGGAAACCGGTTTAAGTTTGTCAGTTACACCGTGACAGCAGTACGTTCTGCCGCAGACAGCCAATCCTCCGAGAACCCTTGATTCATCCCTGACACCAACCTGCCGGAGCTCTATCCGCATCTTGAATACAGAAACAAGATCCTTTACCAGCTCTCTGAAATCAACCCGGGCTTCAGCGGTAAAGAAAAAAAGAACCTTGGACTCCTCCAGTACATAATGTGCAGAAATAAGTTTCATTTCAAGCTTATGGCTCTTTATCTTTTCCCTGCAAATGAGAAAGGCTTCCTGTTCTTTCCTGATATTGTCTTCATACCGTTGAAGATCATGCTCAACAGCTAGCCGTACGATACTCTCAATCCCTGAGGTATCCTGATCCATCATTCTCCTGACAGGTCCGAGGACCCTGGCAAGATCCTTTCCGTATCTGCTGTTTACAATAACATGGGTATCTTTTTCAATCTCCCCTGCCCATTTACAGACCTGTGTCTCACTTGAATGCAGTATTTTCACAAGGAAATATGTATATGTAACTGTATCCGTATCACTCACAAATATAACTCCGTAATCATACAACGGTTATTTTAGCAGATTTACTATTAAACCATTAATCTCATCTATCTTTTCAAGAATCTTAAGCTGATCCAGCTGATTCTGTAATATACCGGAAGCAAGATGCTCGAGATTATCATTAATGACCTTTATTATGATATATCTCTTCTGTTTTTTCAACGGGTTAATGCTGCTGCTTACGGCAGTCTCTGTTTCAAGAGTGTTCTTTACAATATATTTCATAAAAACAGATACAGATTGGCGGTATTTCTTTATATTTTCCAGGGTTGGAATTTCTTTCAAGATCTCACCGGCTTCATGTATTTCATCAAGGAGGTCTTCAAGCAGATCTTTATCAATCTCTCTGTCTTCCAGAGGAAACAATGCATCAAAAGCTACCGTACCGTTCCCCGTTTTTGAGGAAAAAGCAGCCCTGCTGCGCCCAGCCTTACCAGGTTTTTTCCGCTTGCTTTTCAGTTCCCTTTTTAAACGGGAACTGCCGGCGGAATTTATCCTTTCCATAAGGAGAAAACTTTTTTTTCGGGATTGTATCTTTCGAGATCATCCTGAACTTCCTTATCCCCTGAGGTTTCCTCAGGTTCTGTGGGTATTTTACCGTTGGATATAGTACACATACCATTCAGAATAACCCCCTCTTCAGCAACAAGACGGGGAGCGGCTATATTCCCGATCAGCATACCAGTCGAGAGAATAACAACCTTGTCTGAAGAAATAATATCACCCTTTACCACACCGCCGATGACGACTGTGTCCGCTTTAATCATACATTCAGCTCTGCCGTTCTTACCAATAAGAACCTTTCCTTCTGTGGTAATCGAACCTTTAAAATCGCCGTCGATACGTATTAAACCGGAAAGCAGAATGTCTCCTGAAAAACTTGTTCCCTCTCCAATGATTGAATTTATAAAAACGCCGCTTGTATCCAGATGATCACTCATGAACTTTCTTTTTTCCTTAATTTTCTACCGTATTCCTGATTTTACGTTGAGAAACCTCAAGGGATCAACAACCTGGGAGCCTATCCTGACTTCGAAATGCAGATGCTGCCCCGTCGAAAGCCCTGTATTCCCCATGGTTCCTATTTTCTGCCCCTGGGTAACTACATCACCCTCGTGTACATAAACCTTGGAAAGATGTGCATACTTTGTACTGAATCCATAAGCATGTCGTATAACAATATAGTTACCAAACCCCATAGCTTCGTAACCCCTTTCTATCACTTTACCGTTCGCCGCTGCAAGTATGGGAACCCCTCTCCTGTAAGAAGCTATATCAAGCCCCTTATGCAGATACCATTGCCCGGTAAACGGGTGGATTTCAGGACCGAAATAGTTTGTTATTCTTCCTATTCCCGAACCTACGGGCCACTTTGTCGGCAGATCAACCAGAAGTTTCCCCTGGGAGGCTAGAAGACCGGAAACAGCATCAAGGGATTTTTCCGATTGACTCATAAACTCTTTAAGGCTTTTCAGGTCAGCAACTTCCTTCAGCGTTCCGTTATCCTGCTCCTCTACATCAAAGAAAGAGGCAAGATCCCCCTCGGAAGATTCCTTTGTTCCGGCAGCTCCGGGATCCATACCAAGAACTCCCAGAGTTTTGCCCAAAGTAGCTTCAAAGGTTCTTGACACCTTCTTCAGATCAGCTACCTCATCCCTGATCTGTTCAAGACTTGATCTTGTCTGATTCAGACTATTGGTCCGGGTAATAAGCATTCGTGACATACCGCTGAACCGGGTACTAAAGATAAAAAAGGCAAAAATAACCCCTGCCAGAATGAAGGATAAAAACACCATCGAAAATACAGATATCTTAAAATTAAATATTTTTTTCTCTGAATGGGGAATAAGCATAACAGTAAACTTCTGCTTGCCCCGGTTAACCACACGGTTATAAAAATCAGAGATCGAACCGGTTATTTTT
>QNBL01000292.1 GCA_003641695.1 Spirochaetota bacterium | reverse complement strand
ATTATACACGGAAAGGGTGAAGGGACTCTGCAAAAGGTTGTTTATGATATTTTGAGTGAATCAGGGAATATAGAATCTTATAACTTCGCTAAACCCGAAGCCGGCGGTTTCGGAAAAACCATTGTAAGGCTGAAGGAATAGGCATGTTGAAAAAACTCATCTTTGTTTTTATTTCCATTATTTTCTTTTCTTCCTGTATTGAAAGTAATGTTAGTATTTTAATCGGGAATGATTTTTCAGGAACAGCGGATGTCACCTATGTAATTTCCGGTAAAAGCGAATATATTTCCTCGGATTTGACCTCTCTAAGATACCAGTTCCTTGCCATTGATGAAGAATCTCTCAGGAACATAACAGATCGAAATAATGCGCTGGTTCTTAAAAACTATACGTACGAAGAGGGGGGAGATACGAGCAAGGTGAGTTTTTCTATCGACTTTTCCTCTCCTGAAGAGATAGAGAAGCTTACTTCCCCGGGAGGGGCAGCCCCGCTTCTAAGCATAGGAAGACCTGAAAACGGTAAAATAACAGTGAAATTGAGGAGTCCCTTTTCCGCCGGCACAGACGAGAAAACAAAATCATTGTTAAAAGCTCTCTACGGGGATAATATCCTCTCGTTCCGCATAACAATTCCAGGATTTATAACCAGCACAAGTATCGGTGAGCTGACCGAAGATCCGTCTTCCGCTTTGCTTAAGCTCACCTTTGGGCAGCTTATTGATAGCGAAGAAGATATTATCTGGATACTGGATTATACTCAAAGTACTGGAGGGTAGGGGTATCGTTAACGTTCGTATGGAAGAGTGGGAAAATACTCTTAAAGAGATATTCAACGAGATTGATGACTATCTTGAGGATATGTACGGAGGGCTGTATCCTCTTCATCCCTCCAGAAGCAGCAGAGGTGCAACAGCAAACAAGTCATACGATGGTCTTTTTGATGTTGGAGCATCTTTTTCAGCTGGCTATGGTTCTCAGTACGGCAGGGGATGGATTTTTGATATCCACATTGCCACGCTTACACAGGTAAGCAGTGATATCAGAGATAAAATATACGATGATGCGGTAAGGATACTGCAAGCACTTTTATCTGAACATTATCCGGACAGGAATATCAGGGTGGAAAAGGATGGTTCTGTTTTCAAGATATTCGGAGATCTGAAAATTTTATATAAAAAACCTGATTAATCCTTGATTTATCTCTATTTCAGGACGTAATCTATATATAGGAGAGGAATTGATGAAGGAAAAACTTAAAAAATTCTTTAAAATTCTTGAAATAGAGTTTCAGGACCTTGAAGAGGGACTTGGAGCTTATATGGAAGCCATTGAAGACCGTTACCATAAGAAAGAAATAACACCCTACGTCTACAAAGAAAACGATGCGCTCCTTCAGCGGGAGATTAATGATGTCCGTATCATAAAAAAAGAAGTAAATAATCTGGCAGAAAAAGATTACAGTGATCTGGAAGAGGCAGCCAGGAACGTTACTGAATTAATAGACGGGTTTACAGGATTCCCAAAGGTTGTACATAAATATATGAAAGGGAAAGTTGGTAAGGTACTTGAATATGTATCCATTTTAGAGAATCAGAAGTAATATACTCTAACATAGACAAAAATTTTGTTGAACTGTTTTGATTATTATTATACTATGTAGTGTATTTAACGTAAAATTATAAGCTTTAAGAGGATAATATGGATGTACAGTTAAAAGAGCTGATTGAGAAGATAAAGTCCGAAGGTTTGAAAACTGCCGAGGAACAGTCAGCGGAAATTATTCGGGAAGCCGAAAAGAAAGCAGCAGAGATTGTAGCAAAAGCTGAATCTGAAGCCTCTGCAATGCGGGAAAAAGTGAAAAACGAGGCTGCCCAGTTTGAAGCAAGCGGGAAAGAGGCACTGCTGCAGGCCAGCAGGGATCTCATTATTGCAACACGAAAAAATCTTGAAAAGCTCTTTTCAAAGGTTCTTGAAGAAGAGATATCTGCTGTCCTTGATGGTGCTTTTCTTGAAAAGGTTATACTCACTGTGGTTGGAAACTGGAAAGAGGATTTCACAGATGTTTCCCTGCTCCTTCCTGAAGACAGAATAAAAGAACTTGAAGCTGCACTCAGAAGTAAAGCTGCAGAAGCCATAAAGCAGGGACTTGATATTAATCCTGTCAAGGGAATTAAGTCAGGGTTCAGGGTTTCCGTCAGGGAGGGGTCGGTATACTATGACTTTTCCGCACAGGGAATATCAGAAATCCTTTCAGAACTGTTAAACCCGCAGATTGCTTCAATTCTACAGGAAGCTGCTGCCGTGGAGGCATAAATTGAGCCAGTACTATTTTACTGTTTCTTCACTGCCCTGGTTTGATTTTGAATCCGAGCCTCCGGTTTCGATGGATACTTTCAATGATGTATGTGAAAGTACTTTACGTGAAGAAGATTATAGCCTGGTAAAAAAGGCTTCTCTTGATGATTTTGATTTTGAAACAGCAAATCCCGTCCTGAAGCGGTGGACGGTTTTTGAACAATCCCTGCGAAATGAACTTGCAAAACTGAGAGGAGCTAATCTCGGTATTGATGCCCAGAAGTATGTAAAGCAGTTTATAGACAATACAACAACTCCGGCAATTGCAGCGGGTGCTTTCAAGCAGGAAACACCTTTAAAGACAGAGTTGTACCTTTTAAAGGAAAGATGGGCTTTTCTGGATGAACTGGAAGCCGGGCATTTCTTTGATGTTGAAAACTTGATTGTTTACTCACTCCGGCTGCAGATACTGGAAAGAAAAGTACAGTTCAAAACAGATGCGGGAAATGAGAATTTTACGGAAATATATGAACAAATAAAAACTTCAATAAGGGAGATGTAGTTCTCTTTTATTGTATTGAAATCGGAGATTGTAGATGACAAAGAGTATGGGTAAAGTCGTTGGTGTAAACGGAAATATGGTTTCCGTAGAAGTTGACGGCAATGTATCTCTTAATGAGGTAGGTTACATTGTTTTAAATGATCAGAGGCTGAAATCTGAGGTAATAAGAATACAGGGATCCAAGGCCGAAATGCAGGTTTTCGAGATCACTACAGGTATAGGTATTGGGGATCCGGTGGAGTTTACCGGTGAACTTCTCGCTGTTGAATTGGGCCCCGGGCTTTTAACTCAAATATTTGACGGTCTTCAGAATCCTCTTCCGCAGCTTGCAGAGCAGTGCGGATTCTTTCTCCAGAGAGGTGTCTATCTGAATGCACTGCCGCGGAATATTAAATGGGATTTTACTCCGCTTGTTAAAGCTGGAGACACTGTTACAGCAGCAGATTCCCTGGGTTTTGTCCCTGAAGGAATTTTTGAACATCAGATAATGGTGCCTTT